>NZ_JAFNJD010000018.1:0-68447 GCF_017368415.1 Shewanella sp. 4t3-1-2LB | reverse complement strand
AGGTGCGTATTACATCATGGCGCAGGCCATTTATTTATTGGCCAAAAATGACGTCGGATATATGTTAGCGACCGTACCCTTTAATTGGCTATTGCATCATGAGGTGCGTCCATATATGTTTCCTAAAAGGATAAACAGCTATACAGTGTTTATCACAACAGGAAAAACGAGCCTATAGCCCTTGTCCCGTCGTTGATTATTTTCCACAAGGCAGAATATTATCCTGATTTAGAGCCCATAACTGTGTGTTTTCGCTATTAGGAAACAAAGCCTCCATATAACTCAAATGTTGCAATGTCTTGTGATGCGTATAAATCTGGACAGACATACAGTCATATTCAAATGATGACGATATTAGACAATTTTTATCCTACCTTCGTGCGCGTTTTCACATTTCAGCCAAAATAAATAGGTTTAAAATCAGTCACCTATAAATTTCATGGATTAGATGATAGGTTTGGAAAACGCGTATGGGCGTTTTGCCGGATAGTGTATTTGCAGAGAAGGTGATAACTTCTTTGCAATACAATTAGTTAACAATGCGCGTTTTTACTGATCTAATGAGATAAACGCGCATGCGCACAAATAAAATGTTAGCCATCAAGGAAGCATGGGAGTGAGTTTTGACATTAAAAACGATAACAATCGAAAACGTGAAGGGAATTTCTCATCTGCAGTTTGATCTCGACATAATTCCTAATAAGCCATCGCTGTTAGTTGCACCCAATGGCTTTGGAAAAAGCTCTTTCGCAACTGCGTTTGCTTCCTTGAATGCAGCAAAACTCAAGTTGCCCGCTGAGAGTCTTCATCGCGGAACTGAAGCAAACAAACCTCGACTGACTATGGTTGTTGAAACTGCTGGAACGACAGAAACACTTGTTGCAGATGAAAACTCAAATCAGATTTTAGCAAAATTCGATGTCCACGTTTTAAGCAGTCGTTTGCGAGCTAAAGCCACGAAACGGAATATGGGGGGATTCACCTCGGTTTCGGCGTCTCTAGAAATAGATCAAGTTGTCCTTGTTGATCGAATCCCTCAAAAAGAGCAATTTGGGTATAGCGTTGCAGAATGTCGGAAGTCGTTTGGCAAGAACGGGAAAATCCTTAAGAGCATCGACGCTATTCTGGGTGATCACAACATGGCCGATAAGCTATTGCAGCTTGAGCCGGAAATCAAAAAACTTTCAGGTATCCGTAATAAGAAGGTGTTGAATGATGCAGTAGATAAGATTAATGCCCAAAATGACACAACTGATCAGATTCTGAAGTGGTCGTTAGCCAATGTAGAGGCCGATTTGGAGTCAATCCAAGCTATCAGACTTGTCGCTGACGCGTTGACCAATTTTAATGGAATCCTTCCGACGCGGTTAGACAAGCTGTTAGGCGCATTTCAATTATTTCAACTGCATGCCAAGGATAGGAATAAGTTTATAAGTGCATGTAAATACAGCAATTATCTAGCAAAAAAGCATAACCATGAATCAATCATTAGATCCTTTGACACCACATGGAAAGATATCAAGCCAAAAGAACATAAGGGAAAGCTTGTAGTTGATTTTCCATTGGCGATTGATATTTCAAACGGACAACGTGACTCATTAAGCTTTGCCGCGTGGTTACAAAAAGTTTCGGCTGCACCTGCTTCTCGCGACTGCATAGTTATTATCGACGAGGTCTTTGATTACTTAGACGATGCTAATTTGGTAGCAGTTCAGTACTACATCTCCAACTTAATTAAAGAGAAGAAAGCAATCGCTAATCGCGTTTACCCTTTAATCCTGACACACCTGAACCCACTATACTTTAAAAACTTCACGTTTAAAGACCAGAAAGTATACTTCCTCAAGAAGTACCAGCCTTCAATAAACGAACATTTCAGAAAACTCATCCTTAAACGTTCAGATCCATCCATTAAGGCAGGGGTAGATCGGCATCATCTGCATTTCGAGCCATCAGATGTTAACTTAAGGAACGATTTCAAGGCGTTAGGGCTTAAGGAAACTTGGGGGGAATCGGTCATATTTCATGCACATCTTGAGTCGGAATGGAAAAAATATCTGGCAAATCAAGATGATTATGACCCCTTTGCTATTTGTTGCTACGCAAGAGTGAAGATAGAGGAAAGGGTTTATATGAGACTGCCAGATCTGAACCTCAAAGCGAGTTTTTTAAATGAGAATGGCACAAGAAACAAGTTGGAGCTGGCAGAGTCTGGTGGAGTTCCGGTTGATGATGTGATGTATCTCTTAGGTGTCATTTATAACGAAGGAATGCACATTAGGGAGCATGTTGATAACAGCAGTCCCATTGTTGCAAAATTGGAAAACTTGACGATTCGTAAAATGCTCATTGAGTGTGTCGATGGCTAATAAAGCAAGTTACGGCGAAGGCTTTTTCGTTGAGGCTTCGCCTTCACTACAAAGCTGCGTGTGCTGGCGGCGTTAGCATTCAAAGGAGGTTTCGTGCAAATAAGTAAACCACGTCAAGTCCCTCATGGGTTTGTGGTAGATATTACGAATGAATCGATACAAGATACTTTCTCGTCTCCTGTATTTAAAAATGCGGGGCAAGCGTTAGATTGGGTTAATGATTGGTTGCATTGGTCTCAAAATATACAAAATGGCACCGTTGACAGCATTTATTATATTGTTCAAATCCCAGACACGTGGGTTGGTCCACCTAAAGGTGCTCATCTCTATTCAGGCTTATATGTCAAAATAGGTCGCTCTAAAAACGTACTAAAGCGCTTGGCTAATCTGCAAACAGGTACATTTGGGCAGTTAGTTATAAACGCTCTTGAGCCAGGTGGTTCAAAAAGAGAGAAAGAGCTACATATAAAATTTGCAGAAGAACGTCGTAAAGGTGAATGGTTCATTTGTTCGCCTGCACTATATGAGCACATTTTTCAGACGTGGTTTCAATATAAAATTCTGCCGAAAGAGCACCAGTTCAAAGTCCTAGAAACACTAGATAGGGCAGATATATATGGCTCAGTTCGAGAGGTTTTGGGTGGGCAACCAGACATGGTCAATCCATCAATAAATGAAGAGTGGCATGGCAGCGTTTTCATAGATCTTGTGCATAGTAATATTGTACGAAAATGAATGCTAACAAACGCTGCAAGAGGGCCAGCCAATGTGTGGCATTTTTATTGTCAGCCCCAAACCACCTACTTCAGTAGGTGGTTATCATTCATGAAAGGGCTTTGCCCGTATATCTACTCATGCTAAATGCTTCCTCGATTTTTAGCGAAGTCAAAGAGGCAAATAACATGAGTAGATACGAACAAGCGTCGCATGTATTTTGGCGATGTCAATATCACATAGTTTGGACTCCGAAGTACCGATTTCGGATACTAAAGAATAACGTTGGCAAGGAAGTCTATCGTTGTATTCACATATATTGTCAGCAGTTAGGCTGCATAGTGATGGAATTAAATGTTCAAGTGGATCATGTGCATTTAGTGGTCAAAGTTCCACCGAAACTATCGATATCAAACTTGATGGGTGCATTAAAGGGGAAGGAGGCGCTGAAGCTATTCAGCAAATTTCCATATTTGCGAAAGAACAAAATGTGGGGAAGTCACTTCTGGCAAAGGGGTTATTTCGTAGATTCCGTTGGTATTAATGAAGAAATAATTCGCAGGTATGTCCGCCATCAAGAAAGAGTCGAAAAACAAGAGCAAGCTGAGCTTGCTCTTGTATAGAAGGCCCCCTTTTAGGGGGTAATCACAAAGCCACCTTCTTCAGAAGGTGGTTTTTTACTATGCGTTGATTTTTGTGATTATTGTGTTGCGCGGAAGCTTGGTAGTAGTGTTAGCTGCCCTTTAAGCGGGTGTTAACCATAGAAATTTAATCCGAAACTGATGAGTTAGAATTAAGACTTTAACTCGGAATTGCTCAATAATGAGTCTAGCCAGTGTTACTATCACCCGCGCGAACATAGCGAGATCCGCTGTCCTATGTATATGGGATCGGTGGCTGAATCAGTAGCCGGTAAGTTCCAAGTAGCCGACGCCTTGCTGGCTGCCGCTGATGCTGATGGGGCCTTCCCAATACGCCACCGACAACGGCATGACCGCGTTGCGGTTGAGGGGGGTAATATCAAGCTGCAGTTGTTCCGTTGGCAGTGACAGCTGCCAGCTTACCGGGTAACGGCCACTTGCAGTCTGCTGCCAGTCAGTGGGGCGCATGTGAATATCCTTAGCACTCAGTGAGTGACTGCGGCCATCTGGGAACATCCGTTTGCCGCTATAAAAGGGTTTATCGTTTGTGTCACTTCCTCTTAGCTGGAATAGCATCAGGCTAGAGCCATCGTTAAGATGTAGCGCAAACCAGTCCCAGCCCTGCTGTTGCCGACTGAGAAATTCAGAACTCCATTCCCGATCTAACCAGGCAACACCGCTAACATGTTGCCAACGGCCTTGATGCAACACTTCACCGTCCACCTGAATAAACGGCTGGCTGTAATAGTAGGATGCCACCTTGCCATCGGCACTTTTGCGGCTATAACCATTATCGCCCTGCAAAATTAATGGTGCGTTGGCTGAAAGTTGCAGTTTATAAGCAAATTGCGTGTCTGTTACCGTGAGGGTGGCTGGCAGCAGTCCGTGATTAGGGTTATCGGGGACCGTCTGTGTCTGCCATTGCCAGTCATCCAATTGTACCAACAACGGGGGCCCCGAGACCTGTGCTGGTGCTTGATCAGTTTGCATGCCTCGCCCCCAACGTTCGGCGGTAAAATGCTGTGCCTTAAACGTTAGCGCGGCATGGGCCATATACAATTGATTACCGGCCCAAGGCGATTGATTTTCAGGCGCATCTGCCGACAACGCAATGCGGAACTGAGTCCATTGCAGTCCCAGTGGGCTGCCATCATCAGTGTGCAGATTGGCGGTGAGATACCACCATTCCTGACGAAACTTTGGGTGCGCCAAGTGATCGGTTGGAAAGATAAACGCTTTACCCGGCAATACCTGAGCGAAGCCGTTCTCAGCGCGGCCTAAAAGCTGCCCCATCGAGGTGGATTTTGCTGCTGGGCTACAGCCGGTCAATAACAGCAGCGGTAACAGCCATAACCTTGGGTGTAGCTTCATAGGACCTCCTGCTGCAGCGCCGACACCATTGAACGGCGACTTTGCCAGTAGAGCGGCAAGATAACGGCCAGCAGGCAACAGCCCAATGACAGACCAACCACCCGCCAGTAAGCCAACCAGTCCCAATGCTGCATGATGGTCCAGCCAAACGCCTGCAAGGTCACCTTATGGATTAATAGATAGCCAAGAACGGCACCTAACGGCAGTGCCAGTAGGCAGGTGATTAACACTGCTAACAGGATTTGCCCGAGTAGCATCAACCACAGCTGCTGCTGCGGGACGCCGAGACTGCGTAAGATTGCCAGTGGCGCTTGTCTTGATTGCGTCAGCATTAATACGGCACTGAATAGTCCTACGGCGGCCACCAGCAGTGTCAGGCTGTTTAGTACAAGAGTGATGCTAAAGGTTTTATTAAATACCTTGAGGGCTTGGGTGCGGATTTTCTGCTGGCTGTAGATCTGTGCCGGGTTAAGGCCTAAGGCTTGAGCAATTTGCTGACCTAGGTTATCGATGGCCGCTTGTCCACCCGTAATGCCGCCCAGCGCCAGACTGTAGGGCGGCACTGGCAGTGATAGTTGCTGCCATAAGTGCTGCGCAATCAGCGCTTCGCCCTTGGGATTACCATAATCGAAATACACGCCTGCTATGACGGTGTTGTGAGGATGTTGGCAACGACTGTCTTGGCACAGCCGGAGGTTATCCCCAACGTGCACCGCCAATTTCAGCGCCAACGGCTCGCTGATAAAAATGCCATTCCCTGCTAATACCTGTTGCACCGCTTGGTGTTGTTTGGTTTGCCCGTCTGGCTGTTTAAACACGGTGGTTTCGGCAATGGATGTTTCATCGCGACTTAGCAGATTCACCGCCAGCACCGTGTCACCGTTCGCCACATAATACGGTGACTGCCACTGGTAGTAACGCGGCAGCTTAGGCGCGTTGGCATCAAGATAGCGCTGTAATGCACTCATTTCGCTGCTACCGGGCCGAATATACAGATCGGCATGCAATCGGGTATTCAGCCAGTTGCGCAACGTTTGATCAAAACTGCCCACCAACGTATTCATGGCAATATTGGCACATAGCGCCAGCAGTAACGCCATCATTGCCAGCGCCAGTGGCGCGGTCAGTTCTCGGGTTTCCGCAATCGCATAACGTGGCAGACCTGCGGGGGCTAATGGCGTCAACAAACTGAGGCTGGTTTGCAATATCTGTGGTAGCAGCAGAGGCATGGCAACCGTAAGCAGCCCCATCAATGCCAGGCTCTGCGCATGTTCACGGCTGAATGGATACAGTACGGCAGTCAGTACTAGCAACATAACGCCCACTATAAACAGACGCCGATGAATGCGCCGATGTAGTTGCTGTTGTGCAAAACGTTGAGTGCCTTGGGCAATGCTACGCTGACACAGTTGCCAGTAAAGCGGTACGCAGGCCAATAGCGCCGCAATCAATGTCAGTCCGGCGCCTTGTGCCAGCCAGGACCATTGCCAGTTGCCGGGTAACAGGGTGGCACCGTAAAGCTGTTCCAGTGTCACCGCTACCATGGGTTGCAACCAGTGGCTGAGCTGCAATGCTAACAAAAAGCCCATAAATGAGCCGATGCCAACCAGTAATAACAGCTCCAGTAACAGTGACAGCATCAATGCCCGACGACTAACCCCCTGTTGCAGCAGTTGTAACATCAACCGTTGGCGCTTCATCAGGCTGTAGCGCACGCCGTTATAAGCAATGAACAGCCCCACCAAAAACGCCAACATCCCCATAGCATTCAGATTTAGGTGAAAACTGTGGGTAAGGTCGGTCAGCGCTTTGCCCTGATCTTGTTCAGTGATCTGCAATCCGGCCAGCGGTAGTTCGCTTTGAGCCAACTGCTGCTTTAATTGGGCAGCATCACCAAACAGAGCGATATAACTTAAACGCCCGGAGAGCTGCAGCAGCGGTTGCGCGACTGAAATATCCAGATATAAGCGATTTCCCAAATTTACGCTGTCGGGGAGTGACTTTACCTGCAATAACTGCCCCCCAAGGGAAAGTTGCGCCGGGGCATTATCGGTAAAGCCCATTGCTCGATACTGGCTGCGACTGACCAGTATTAAGGGGCGGCCGCTGAGCAATGCCGCTAGCGGTAGTTCAGCATCAATTGCTGGCCTTTGGTGTTGAAAACTGCGTAAAGCCGCAACGATATCACTGCCATCAATCTGCCATTTACGGCCCTCTGCGTCCTCCATGGTGCCGCTGACTACGGGTAATGCAGTCACTCCTTGGCGTTTCAAGGCAAAGTACAGCGATTCGTCCAGCGTGGCATCGCGTCCGCTGGCACTGATAAATAGGCTCGCCTGTTGCGCCAGCGCTTCACCGGCATGCTGATAACTGTTGATGGCATTATCGTTGGTCGCTTTAACCCCTATCAGCAGGGTTACCGCCAGCACGATCCCCAGCAGAATAGCACCCGCCTGTAGCGGTGCCTGACGATAGTGTGCCAGATAGACCCGTAACGCTCGCCAGCCAAGGTGCCAATCATTCATGGACTTTCCCCTGCTGCAGATGCCAGCGCCGTTGCATGTGGGCGGCGGCACTATCACTGTGGGTTACCATCAATATAGCGCTGCCAGCATCGGCGGCGAGCTTGCACAACAGTTGCATCACTTCTTCTGCGGCGTCAGCATCCAGGTTCCCTGTGGGTTCATCCGCCAGCAGCAGCGCCGGGCGATGCGCCAGCGCCCGAGCAATAGCAACCCGTTGTTGCTGACCGCCGGATAACTGTTCTACTGGGCGTAGTGCTAGTTCACTGATGGCCAGTTTTTGCAGTAGATAATCACACCAGTCGTTCCATTTTTGCCCAAGGAGTGACAACGGAAACAGCACATTGTCTCGCACGCTCAGGGGCGTCAGCAGATTGAATTGCTGAAATATCACCCCCAGATGCTGACGACGAAAACTGCTCCACTGCGGATCATGCCACTGGCGACAATCGGCGCCTTGTAATAGTAATTGACCACTATCGGGATATTCAAAGCCGCCGATGATGTTGAGCAGCGTACTTTTACCACTGCCGCTGGGGCCGGTGAGGGCTACCGTTTCGGCTCGGTGGATCAGCAGCTCCAGGCTGTCAAGCACCAGATGGTACTGATCACCATCGTTAAATCCCTTGCGGATCTGTGAAAGTTGCACCAGCGGCGCTGGCTGGGAATCTGGCATTTTCTTTCCTTGTCACTGCAACCGTGGATGCAGCATTCTCGGTAGCGAGTTTATCTGCTGTTGCTGAAAACCCTTCTATTCGAATGGTGCTTTAGGGTAGGTTCACTCAATGTTCGTTATCTTGGCTAATATAAGAAAACGCTTTTTTGTCATTGAGTTATTAAGTTTATTAGCTGTTAAGTCGCTTGCGCAAGGGCTGACCTAGTGATTAAATAAATTCAGTTTGTCGCAGATGCGATGTGCCGTCTGTTGCTATTCGTAAAAACACATCATCCAGCGGTAATGCGACCCAGCCAGGACAGGGAATTGCCATATGCCTGAGTTAGCCACCTTTCAAACCTTTCGTCACCGTATTATTTCCAATCTGGCGTTGCCACTTATTGTGATGATGACGCTGTTATGTGGCATCGCTGGCTGGATAAATTATCAGGAAAAACAGCAAGCCTATTTTGCAGAGCTGCGGACCACTGCCCACAATGCTGCCCAAAAATTGCAGTTTTCCTTAAAGCTAGCACAGTCCGATACCCAGACGCTGGCATCCAGTCTCGATAATTTTGATGATAAAGACCGTGCATTTCCGCCAAATTATCTCTATGCCATGTTGACTGAGCGGTTGGAGCGGTATCAGCAGTTTTATGGCTCTGCCATTGCCTTTCGTCAGGGCTTTTTTGGTGATGGCAAACGGTTTGCGCCTTATGCCTACCGCCGTGACAACAGTATTGTCACCATGGATATTGGTATGGATGCCTATGATTACACCGATGGTAACTGGGCGTGGTGGAGCGAGGCGCTGAAGCATCCCAAAGGCGTATGGACCGCCCCTTACTTTGACTCAGGGGCTGGCAATACGCTGATGATTACCTTTTCACAGCCCTTTGGCAGTGAGGCTAACTGGTTTGGCGTGGTTACGACGGATTTAGCGTTGTCATCCTTACCTCAGCGTCTTGGCGTTGCGGCAGATCAGTTATTGGTTGTGGACGACAACGGTATGTTGATCTACCGCCCTGGTGCCAGTCTTACGGAACAGATATCGCTGAAAGACTGGCTGAGCCCAAACAGCAATCCCGACCTAAAAGCACTGACAAGCGCGCAGAGTCATGAAGTACAACTGACCGACAAAGATAATGTTGTTTATCTAGCCAGCATTGCGCCGGTTGAGCCCTTGGGATGGCATGTAGTGGTGTTGACACCGGAACAACATCTGTTAACTGCAGTGCTGGGAGATTCCGCCTACCTGACGTTCGTATTGCTGGGGGTGATCCTACTGCTACTGATAAACAGCGTGTATACCGCCAGACGACTGACCCAACCACTGGAAAATTTGGCCCAGGGCATTGAAGCTTTCAGTCAAGGGAAATTGCTGCGATTGGCACCGCCAACCCCTAAAACTGTATTGGAGGTCGCCAGCCTTAGCCGAAAATTCAATGAAATGGCGGATGTACTGCAACAGCGGGAACAGGCATTGTTGGATTCCCGCGGCAACCGATTTGCCAGCCTTATTGATGGTATGAGTGACAAGTCGTTTTACTGCTCAATGGCACCCGATGGCCAATTAGTGCAGGTGAGCGAGGGGGTGGAAAAGGTGCTGGGCATCAACCCCGATACGCTCAAGCGTAAATACCAACGTTTGTTTCCCAGCAGTGCTATCAACGAGCAGAACTGGCATTACATGGAACTGGCGTTGCAGGGGCAAAATGTGCCGCCACATCAGGTGGAAATGCAGTCTGCTAGCGGACAATTGCGGCGCTTAGACGTATTTATGCAGCCTTTCATCGATGAACACGGGTTGGTTGTGTCAGTGGAGATGCTGTTTAACGATGTCACCGAACAGTTTTCGGCGGCAGCCTGGTCTAAAGCGGTGTTGGAAGCGGCGCCAGAGGCCATGCTTATCGTCGATGAAGACAGCCATATTATTTATAGCAACAGTCGCTGCCAGGAACTGTTTGGTTACAGTGCCGCTGAAATGCTGCAACTGGCGGTGGAAAATCTCATCCCCGAGCAATTTCGAGAAGCGCACCAACGCTTCAGTAAAAATTTTGTTGTGGGCGACAGTAACCGCACTATGGGCAGTGAACACACCTTCCCGGCGTTACGAGCAGACGGTAAGACATTTCCGGCGCAAGTTGCTTTGAGTCATCTGCCATTAGCAATGGATGGAAAGCATCAAACGGCCGCATCTATCCGCGATATGACTGAGCAACTGGCGGTGGAGAAAAAAATTCGCGACAGCGAAAGCCGTTTCCGTGGACTGGTATCCAATGTTCCCGGTGCGATTTATCGGTTCCGTATTGAGGACGATTGGAGCCTTGAATATATCAGTGATCATATTGCCGATATCAGTGGCTATCCGGCGGCGACCTTTATTGAAAACGAGCGTCGTGCCTATCGCACCATTATTCTCGACGAGGACATGCCCAAGCGCGCCGATGCCATCAATGCCGCCTTGCTTGAGCAACGTCCGATTGATGTGGAATATCGGATCCGTCACCGAGATGGCAGTATCCGCTGGATCCACGAGAAAGCTAAAGCGGCTTATGATGAGCAAGGCGAAGTTAAATGGTTCGATGGCAGTGTCAACGACATCACTGACAGCAAATTGGCGCAGGAGCGACTGCGCCAATCACAGGAGCAGTTGGAGACCATTGCTGAATCGGTGCCCAGCACGGTATATCAGTTACTGTGGCGTGAAGGTCAACCCAGCCGCTTTACCTTCTTATCATCTGCAGCGGTAGTAACGCTTGGATTGCCTCGGCAGGAAGTGATGGACAACTTTAATATCGCTGCCGAGCGCATTCCAGACGAGGAACGCCGAGAGTTACTGGAATTGCTAAGTGGCAGTCGCGGTTTGCAATGGAGCGCCACCTTCCGTTATCAGTATCCGTCAGGTGATGTGCGCTGGTTAGAAGCCGGGGCCAGAGGCCTGGCGCAACCTGAGGGTATTCTGTGGAATGGTTATCTGATGGATATCAGTGATCGTAAACAGATGGAACGCGAGATGGCGCAGCGCGAAGCGCACTTCCGGGCACTGTTTGATAATGCGGCTATCGGCATCGTGAATCTCGATGAACATGGCATGATTGTCGATTGCAATGACTGCTTCTGCCACTACATGACTAGCACCCCAGAAGTGCTCAAACGTAAACTTATCGGAGATTTGCTGCTACCGGAACAGCGGCAGGAGGCGATTGCGGCCTTTGAGTCGTTGGTCAATGGGCAGCAGCAGAGCATTGCGGGTGAATGGCGATTGTTGGATGCCAACGGCGACACAATGTGGGCAGCAGTCAATGCCACACTGCTGCAAAAACAACTGGATAGTGGCAATTCGGTGGTGTTGGCAGTGGCTAATATCACTGACTTGAAGCAACTGTCAGAAGAGCTACTCACTGCCAAAGACGCCGCAGATGCTGCCAGCCGGGCCAAGAGCGATTTTCTGGCAAATATGTCGCATGAGATCCGCACCCCAATGAACGCCATTATTGGCATGTCGCAACTGTGCCTACAGACCACGCTGGACAGTAAGCAGCGTGACTATGTTGAGAAAATTGAGCGGGCGTCGCGGTCGCTCCTGGGGATCATTAACGACATTCTCGATTTCTCCAAGATAGAAGCCGGGAAACTGCAAATGGAATCGCTGCCGTTCCAGTTGGATACCATTCTCGAAGATCTGGCCGATATGTTTGCGGTGCGGGCGTTAGATAAACAGTTGGAACTGTTGTTCTCGGTAGCGCCTAATGTGCCCACACAGTTAGAAGGGGACCCGTTACGGCTGAACCAGATCCTGATTAATCTCATCGGCAACGCCATCAAATTCACCGAGCAGGGTGAAGTGGAGCTGTCAATCAATCAGTTGCAGCAACAAGATGATGAAGTGGTGCTGCGTTTTGCCGTGCGGGATACCGGGATAGGCTTGACCCGCGAACAGCAGCAGAAACTGTTCCACTCCTTCAGTCAGGCCGACAGTTCCACTACCCGTAAATATGGCGGAACTGGCCTCGGACTGGCGATAAGTCGGCAGTTGGTGGAATTGATGGGCGGCGAAATTGGGGTAGAAAGCCTGCATGGCAACGGTAGCACCTTCTTTTTTACCGTAAGACTGAAAGTCTCTGACAGCAGCGGTATTAAGGTGGCGCAGGAGCTGGAAGGGATGCAACTGCTGGTGGTGGATGATAACGCTACCGCCCGCGATATTATGCGTACCACGCTGGAAAGCATGGGGTTTCATGTCGATACCGCACGTAGCGGGGCGGAAGCTTTAAAGAAATTTTCCGAGAAACGCTATGGCCTAGCGCTGGTGGATTGGAAAATGCCGGGAATGGATGGCATTGAAACCTCGCAGCAGCTGAGCAAGCTGGATAACAGTACGTTGATCATTATGATTTCGGCTCATGCTAGCAGTGATTTCATCGGCCAATTGTCTAGTTATGGCATCAGTGGTTATGTGGCGAAACCAGTGAGCGCCTCGAGATTGCTGGACAGCATCATGCTGGCATTGGGCAAGGGCGGCAGCTTGCCGGTGAAGCGTCGCCCCAGCACCCTCGACAGCAAGCTGTTACAGCAGTTGCGCGGCAAACGGGTACTGCTGGTTGAAGATAATGAAATGAATCAGGAAGTTGCCAGCGAATTTCTGGCTCAGGTTGGGATAGTCGTGACCTTGGCAGAAAACGGTCAGCAAGCGTTGCAGCAGTTGCAGCAACAACCCTTTGATTTGGTACTGATGGATTGTCAAATGCCCGTTATGGATGGCTATCAGGCAACCCGTGAACTGCGAAAAATTGATGGGTTACAGCAGCTTCCTGTGGTAGCTATGACCGCCAACGCCATGGCTGGCGACCGGGAAAAATGCTTGGCCGCAGGCATGAATGACCATATCTCCAAACCCATCGAAGTGAATTTGCTGTACAACGTACTGTTGCAGTATCTCGGCGATGGTTCGCCGTCAGGTGTTTCCGTGTCGGCTGGCGAAACCATAGTGATTGCTTGGCCGGAACATCCCTTATTGGATGTTGATCGTGGTCTACAGTTGGTCCAGAACTCGGAACGACTCTATCGTCGAATCTTTGAGCGTTTCAGTCAGGGGCAGGCACAGGTCGTTGATAAAATTCGTAAAGCGCTAGCGCATGATGACCAAGAAACGGCCGTGCGTTTGGCTCATACTCTTAAAGGCGTTGCCGGTAATCTGGTCTGCGAACCGCTGGTTTCGCTGGCTCGTACCCTAGAAGCGCAACTGCAGCAGCAACAGGATTGTGAGGAAACACTACAGCAGACAGAGGTGCTGGTGGATGAACTAGTCGAGGCCGTAGAGCGTTGGCAGCAGCTTGTTACCATTCCCGACTCCGATGTCGCAGAGCTACTCGCACCTGAGGTGTTGAAACAGGAATTGCAACAACTGCTATTGCTGCTGGAAGATGCCGATGCCGCCGCCGTTCCACAGCTGCAAAAACTTCGGGGGCGAGTGGATACACAACTTTGGCAGCAGTTACAGCAGGTCAACACCATGGTGGCCAATTATCGCTTTGACGAGGCGCAGACGCTGGTGCAGTCGTTGTTACAGCAGATGTAAGTCTATATTTTGAATCTGAGTTTTGCTGTTGAGCCCGACAAGCGCATAAGGGAGATATTGAAATGGAACAGGCAAGCATTTTAGTGGTGGACGACACGCCGGAAAACATCGATATTCTGGTGGGAATACTCGGCAGCGAATACAAGCTCAGAGTTGCCATCGATGGCCCTAAAGCGCTGACTGTGGCCAAACGTAATCCTCCAGATCTTATTTTGCTGGATGTGATGATGCCAGGTATGAACGGCTATGAAGTGTGCAGCGAGTTGAAAAAAGATCCACTCACGGCCCATATCCCGGTGATTTTTGTGACGGCATTGTCGGAAGCTGCCGATGAGACCCAGGGGTTTAAGCTTGGTGCCGTGGATTACATCACTAAGCCAGTCAGTGCGCCGATTGTGCAGGCGCGAGTGAAAAATCATCTGGCACTCTATGATCAAAAACGTTTACTGGAACAACAAGTGCGGGAACGTACCCATGAATTGCGTGAAACCCGGCTGGAGATTATTCGCCGTTTAGGACGTGCCGCAGAGTATAAAGATAACGAAACTGGCTTGCATGTTATCCGCATGAGCAATTATGCCCGGTTATTGGCCGTGCAGTTGGGGTTGCCGGAACGTTTTTGTGAACTGGTTTACAATGCTGCGCCCATGCATGACATTGGTAAAATCGGCATCCCTGATGCGGTGCTACGTAAACCGGGAAAGTTGGATGCAGAGGAGTGGGCGCTGATGCAGAGGCACGCTGAATTTGGCGCGGAAATTATTGGTGAACACCCAGATCCCTTACTGCAACTGTCGCGCAGTATTGCGCTGACGCATCACGAAAAATGGGACGGCAGTGGTTATCCTAAGGGACTGGCGGGCGAGGCTATCCCTATCGAAGGCCGGATTGTGGCCGTGGCGGATGTATTTGATGCACTGACATCGGTTCGACCTTACAAACAAGCGTGGAGCACTGCCGACGCGATGGCCTATATTGAAGAGCAGGCAGGTAAACATTTCGATCCTGAGCTGGTGCGCCAGTTTCTGCAGATTTTGCCGCAGGTCAATGACGTCCGTGAGCAATATCCAGAAACGGCTTTGCATAGCGAAGGTTGAGGCAGAGTGGTTCTTGCAAAGTGTGCATCTTGCAAACAACAAGGGCGTCATGTGACGCCCTTTACGTTGGTTACTCTTCCAGCGAGTAAGGTCTTGCTACCAGTGTTAGCTGGCTTTGCGGATCTTCGGCAATTCTGAACACGGCGTCATCGGCAGTATCATTTGGCAGCACGGCTGTCAGTAACAACTGGTCGTCAATCTGTACCGCTTCCAAAATAGTGCCCTGTGGCCGGAAACCCTCTTCTAGCGCTAGCTCCAGTGTGGATTCTGGAGTGACAGAAACGATTGCTTGTCCTTTCAGAATATACAGCGCCCGTTTGTTACCGCCACGGTATTTCATGCGCGCCACTGTTTCCTGTCCCATGTAGCAGCCTTTGGTAAAACTGATACCATTGAGCGCCTGCAAGTTGCACATTTGTGGTACAAATTGCGCCCGATGCACGGCTGATAATCCCGGATAGCCGGCCAGTATCTCCAACGCTTGCCAGGCACTGTGATGATACAGTGCCTGCGCTTGCACCAGCTCGGCTGCAATGGCTGTCGGTAACACTAACAGAAAACGCCCGTTATCATTCAGCACCACTCCCTGTTGCAATGGACATAATGGGTGGTCAGTGCTAAAGGCTGGGAAATGGCCTTTAATCCAAGATTCGGCGCCGTTTCCGGTAACACCGAGTACCGTCCACGCATCCGATACATCATCAAGTTCGGCTTTGCTAAATACCGCATATTTACGGAATTCTGGCAGGTCGCTGACAACGGTATCTTTAGGCATCAGCAGCATTAAGCTATCGGCTACTGCGAATAGACGGAAGGCAGCAAGCATCTTACCTTTAGGGTCGCAATGCGCGCCCCAGCACCAGTCGTTGGCTGTGAGGGCATTAACATCGGCGGTAATTTGTCCGTGAATAAAACTACGATTCTGTTCACCGGTCACCTGGATCAGGCCGAGATGAGACAGGGGAGAGATCAGCAGTTCCGGTAACTGGGTATCGGGTGCCCAGAAAAGTTGAGGAGCGGTGAGACTCATAGGATCATCCTGATATTAACAACAGCAAAAGTGCTTCGATTGTAACGGATCTGGCGTAAATAAACAGGGCGCCGAATGGTCGCCCCGTCAAAACATTCACTGATACCAAAACTCAGTACAGCAAGCGAGTGCGGATAGTCCCTTCGATGTTTTTCAGTTCTTCCAAGGCTTCTGCGGCCTGATCCGTGTGGACTTCCATCACCACATAACCGATGTCTGCCGTGGTTTGCAGGTATTGACCGCCGATGTTGATGCCTTTTTCGGAAAACGCCTGGTTGATCTTCAGCAATATGCCGGGACGGTTACGGTGGATATGCAACAGGCGTGAAGTGCCGTGTTGTTGTGGCAGCGATACTTCGGGGAAGTTTACGGCGGTTACTGTCGAACCGTTGTCGGAATATTTGGCGAGTTTCCCGGCCACTTCGATGCCAATATTTTCCTGGGCTTCTTCGGTGCTACCGCCAACGTGTGGTGTTAGGATGACATTGTCAAATCCACGCAGCGGACTCTGGAATTCGTCATCGTTAGACTTGGGCTCAATTGGGAACACATCAATTGCTGCCCCCGCTAAATGTTTGGATTCGAGCGCAGCCGCTAATGCGTCAATATCCACCACCGTGCCGCGGGAGGCGTTGATCAGGAAGCTGCCAGGCCGCATGGCTTCAATCTGTGCTGCACCAAACATCAGCTTGGTTTGTGGGGTTTCCGGTACGTGCAGACTGACCACATCCGCCTGCGCCAGCAGTTCGTTCATAAAGCGCAACTGGTGGGCATTGCCCAGCGGCAGTTTGTCTTCAATATCGTAGAACACCACGCGCATCCCTAAGGTTTCTGCCAGAATGCCAAGCTGAGTGCCGATATGACCATAGCCGATGACGCCGAGGGTTTTGCCGCGAACTTCATAGCTGCCTTTCGCACTCTTGATCCAACCGCCTTTGTGCGCAGAGGCGTTCCGTTGTGGAATGCCGCGCATCAGCATGATAATTTCGCCAATCACCAATTCGGCAACACTGCGGGTATTGGAAAACGGAGCGTTGAACACCGGGATACCCAGCAACTCAGCGGCTTTAAGATCCACCTGGTTAGTGCCGATGCAGAAGCAACCGATACCCACCAGTTTTTCAGCCTGCTCCAGCACTTCCTTGGTGAGGTGGGTGCGAGAGCGGATACCGACAAAATGTGCATCCTTGATGGCTTCAGCCAATTCATCACCAGACAACGAGCCTTTGTGGTACTCAATATTGTTATAACCGGAATTTTTCAGCACATCTAGGGCTGACTGATGAACGCCTTCCAACAACAGGATCTTGATTTTATCCTTGTCCAGCGAGTGTTTCGCCATGATATCGGTACCCCTCAATTTATGAATCTGCTAGTGAACAAAGTGTAGTGTGTTAAGCTTCCCCAAGCTGTCAGCTCACGTTAGCACCTTTTTTTGCTGCTGTGGAGGTCTGGATGGCTAAAGTGTTTATTTTAGATCATGAACAATCTGCAAATTGGGGCCGATATTGAAGAATCCGCTGATTTGGCTGGCATTTTATGCTGTGGTACTGCTGTGGTCAGTATGGCAGCCGCATGATGGTTTTACCTGGTGGATGGAAGCGACACCCGCATTAATCGCGGTGCCGCTATTGTTATGGTGTCGGCGGGTATTTCCATTAACGCCTTTGCTGTCGCTGTTAATTCTGTTGCACTGTTGCGTGTTGTTTGTCGGCGCCCATTACACCTATGCCCAGGTACCGCTGTTTGACTGGTTGTCAGACTGGTTTGGTTGGGGCCGCAATAACTATGACAAATTAGGGCATTTTGCTCAGGGATTTATCCCGGCCATGATTGCGCGAGAAGTGTTGCTGCGCAAACAGGTGCTGCAACGCGGCGCTTGGTGCAGTTTTCTCTGTTGCTGTTTTGCCCTGGCACTTTCGGCATTTTATGAACTGGTGGAATGGTGGGTTGCGGTGCTGACCAACGATGGTGCTGAAGCATTTCTTGGGACCCAAGGTTATGTCTGGGATACCCAATCTGACATGTTATTCGCCTTGATTGGGGCTATCTGTGCGGTATTGACGTTGTCGGCGACGCATGACCGTCAATTAGCGAAATTGCTGATACCGCAGCGCTGAGGCGGCGATAAACTGGCGTGGGATATTATTATAAGGAAACGACACACTATGAGTATCTGGTTCAGAGAAGTCACGCTTGAGGATTGCGCCCGCCTAGATCTGGGGCAGGGCGGCAAAGGCAGCTTGATGCAGACCTTAGGCATCAAAGTTACTGAGATAGGTGACGATTATCTGGTGGCGACCATGCCCGCCACACCAGCGATTCACAACCCCATCGGTATGGTACACGGTGGTGCTAATGTGGTCCTAGCTGAAACTGTTGCCAGCTACGCGGCTAATTTTGCGGTGGATTTTGAACAGTATTACTGTGTCGGGCAGGAGATCAACGCTAACCATATCCGCGCGGCTCGCAATGGAGAACTCAAAGCGGTGGCTCGCCCCATTCATCTGGGAAAGCGCACTTCGGTATGGGATATCCAAATTTACAATAGTGCGGGTGAACTGACTTGTGTGTCACGTATGACTGCCGCCGTTGTGCGCCGTCCTGACAGTAAACACGCGGGCTGACAGCCTCTATTTGTGTCCAATAAAAGCAGCTACGGCTGCTTTTATTGTTGTTGCGGGCATGTTCACTGAGCGTACTGCTAACCCCGCTTGCTATCCACTGTCTAGTGCAGAAGCAGTTTTATTATCAATTTAATTATTGGATTGTGATAATCACTTTTAATCGTTTTATTGATTTTCTTGCATCACCTACCATGCTCTTAACGTCTGATGCCTTAGCTCGCTGTTGCAGGAGGCCATATGGCCACAATCGTTGATTTGATCGAACTTTGGTTAAACCAGAAAAAATCGTAAGGAGCACAACATGACCCAGCATTATATTACCAGCCAGAACGGTGCCCCCGTTGCAGATGATCAGAATTCCCTGTCTGTCGGTGAGCGTGGCCCATTGTTATTACAAGATTTTCATCTGATTGAAAAATTAGCGCACTTTAACCGTGAGCGGATCCCAGAGCGGGTCGTGCATGCCAAAGGCACCGGTGTTTACGGCACTTTTACTCTGACCAACGATATCAGCCGTTACACCATTGCCGACCATTTCAACGGCGTGGGTAAGCAAACGGAAGTGTTTGTACGTTTTTCTACTGTGGGTGGTGAGATGGGCTCTGCTGATGCCGAGCGTGATCCCCGCGGTTTTGCCGTGCGCTTTTACACCAGCCGCGGTAATCACGATATCGTCGGCAATAACACCCCTACGTTTTTTCTACGGGATGGCATTAAATTCCCCGATTTTATTCATACGCAAAAGCGTAATCCGCACACCAATCTGAAAGATCCGCAGGCAATGTGGGATTTCTGGGCGCTGAATCCAGAAGCGATGCATCAAGTGACGGTGCTGATGTCTGATCGTGGGATTCCGGCAAATTATCGGCAGATGCATGGCTACGGTTCACATACCTATTCTTTCTGGAATGCCCAAGGTGAGCGTTTCTGGGTGAAATTTCACTTTAAGAGTGAGCAGGGCATTGCCAATTTGACCGAAGAACAAGCCGCTAAAATGAAAGGTATCGATCCTGATCATGCTCAGCGCGACATGGTGGCCGCCATTAGCGATGGTCATTTCCCTCGCTGGAAATTGCAGGTGCAGATCATGCCCGAAGCCGATGCCAACCATTACCACATCAATCCCTTTGACCTGACCAAAGTGTGGTCGCATCAGGATTATCCATTGATTGAAGTCGGGGTGATGGAGCTTAACCGCTTGCCGCAGAACTATTTTGCCGAAGTGGAGCAGGCCGCCTTCGCGCCGAGCAATATGGTACCCGGGGTGGGCGCGTCACCGGATAAAATGCTGCAGGCACGCCTGTTTGCTTATGCCGATGCCCAGCGTTATCGCGTTGGCGCCAATTACAACCAACTGCCGGTGAACTGCCCACATGCGACGACGGCTAATCATCATCAGCGCGCAGGAGCGATGGCCGGAACGCAGTGCCCATACCATCACATTCAGACTGGCGCAGATAGCAGTGCTAACTACGGCCCGAACTCCAGTGCCAACAGTTTGCAGGATGCTACTGAGTTCCGTGAACCGCCATTACGCCTAGAGGGGGAAGCGGCGCGTTATAGCCGTTACGATCAGGATGATTACACTCAGGCGGGTAATCTGTATCGCTTGTTCAGTGAAGCGGAAAAAGCGCGGCTGGTCAGCAATATCTGTGGCACCTTGAGCCAAGCAAGCCGCGCTGTGCAATTGCAGATGGTGGCGCATTTCACTAAAGCCGATGCCGACTATGGCGCGCGTGTAATGGCGGCATTAGCTAAGTAACTTAGCTCTGCCTAAGGTGGATTAGAAAGCCCAATGGTAATGTTGGGCTTTTTTGCCTCTGCCGATGCGGGGAAGTCACTGGCTTGTTTTTGGCTGGCGTCAAAGGGACTTATCGCTGCGCGATTGCAACCTACGGTTGCGAAAGCTTGATGGCTTCGCCATACCAAGCTGCGCTTGGCAAAGTCGTGAGCTTTCGCGCTCACACTACGAGACAAGGGGGCTGATCAGCCTCGAATAACATCCATGTTAAACGGCCAGCTCGCCATCCATGGCTCGCGCTCATGAGCACACTCATCATTGATGAGCATTTGCCCTTATAAATCCCCTTGCTGCCCCGATGTCGCGAAACGCTACGGGCTTATGGTTTGCCATTTTCGCAAATCGCGCTGATTCGTCATCCATGACTCACCATCGCTTCTCGTCATCCTTGACTCGATTGCTCAATAGCTGCCCAACGCACCTTCGCCGCGCCAAGGGGAATTGGTGTTGCCTGATGAGCTTGGTGCAAATCGTTGATGACTTTCTAAACCTAATCGTTGTTAACCTCCTCCATGGATAAATGTTTTAGTTTATTTTTCATGCAGCCATTGAAAGATTTCTTTTAGTCCTTATGTGAATTATGAGGAAATAACCTCAGTAAAAATAAGGATAAAATCATGGCACTAAAACCAGGCCCAAAACCGATTGCCCAATCTACTGGTAAACCAGATCAAAGAAGACGCGATAATAAAAAAACTCCAGGAAATACCCCGGATTTAAAACCTAGTAAATCATCTAAGTGATTAAAAGGCATGAGAAAGGCTACCCAATGGTAGCCTTCTCTTCACATTCAGGAATTCAAGTACGACTAATATTCCCTTGCTCTGCACCACCTTGAGACATCCGTGACTCGAGCGCTCAATTACCGTCATACACATACCCCCCCAAGGGTGTTACTACAGAGTAGTTCAGTTGTTGATTTTTATTTCTAATTTCTTGTCTAAATCAATTTCGAGAATGTTATTCATAACGTTCCTTGTTGTTACCTTTCCAGTTATTCCTCAATTGATAGTTAATATGTGACGATAAAAAAATTTGGTCAACTAACATACACATTATTGTGTAATGGCAATTTCAATTTGTGTGAATGGAGTAACTTAACGTTCAAGTGCAGTTGCTCTGGGCGAAGTACTCTGATAATTCCCAGCACATGCGGACTTGTGGCCGTCGCCAGCATGGATGCTGGCGTCGAGCTTACATGGATGTACTTGCAGCGTGCCACATGGATGCGTGTGCATAAGCCTGCGGCAGGCAATTAACCGCTGCAGGGCAGCAAAGCAATGTTGAAGCATTCATAAAAAAGTAGGCAGCATCAGGATCAATAAAAAAGAGGCTCGAAAGCCTCTTTTTTGCAAACCTAATCAGGCCGTAAGGCTCACTTACGCCCACACCAGTGTTGCTATACCCAACAAGAAAAACAGTACGGCACAGATCCGATGAATAAGGGTTACTGGTAACTTACCTGCACCCATGCTGCCAGCTATCACCACTGGCACATTGGCCAGCAATATGCCTAAGGTTGTTCCGGCAATCACCCAAGCTAAGGATTGATACTTAGCTGCCAACACCACGGTGGCAACTTGGGTTTTGTCGCCCATTTCGGCCAGAAAGAACAATACAAAGGTCGCCAGAAACGGGCCATAACGGTAGAAGCGGTTATCTTCATCATCCGCTTTGTCTGGTACGAGTATCCACAGTGCTATGGCAAAAAAGCTGAAGGCTATTAGATAACGGGCAAGTTCTGGTGTCAGCCAGGTAATAGCCCAATGACCAAACCAAGCCGCCAACAAATGGTTGGCCAAGGTCGATAGCAAGATCCCGCTAATAATTGCCGTTTTATTTTTGAATCTGGCCGCCAATAACAGTGCCAGCAGTTGGGTCTTATCGCCGATTTCAGCAATCGCAACAGAGAGAGCAGAAGTGAACAGCGCTTCCAAAATGCAATCCTCAGGGGTGACCTTCAACCGGGCACAACACGCCATTCACCCCGGTAAAATGGTGCGCTGCGCTCAGGTCTTGCCAGGCAAGTCAGACTTGCTGCATTCACCATGGCATGTGGCCAAGTTTGTTGATGAATGCACCCACAAGTTGCGGGTCGGCTACTCCCCCAAGAACTAGAGAGGCGCTCATTATATCCAGATATTTTTCTGCGGCAATCGTCAATTGCAGATTGTTCGTATAATCAACGATATTTTTTCCGATTTTAAAGATAAATCTATTCTTGCCCGCAGCAAATGGCTCTGATAATGTCAAATCTGTGTCGATTTTTCGGAACTGCATCAGCGCAATTTGCTGCCTAATCGCGTATTGTCACTGCTTTCCACTGTGGAAAATCCGGCCACCCCAAAAAATAACAATGACAAACAGGATCTAGTCCGTGAACCTTAAAATAGTTGGATCGATTGCGATCGTGGCTGGTACTGCCATTGGTGCCGGCATGTTGGCCTTGCCATTAGCTACCGCCGCCATGGGCTTGGTGCCCGCGTTGATGCTGATGATCGTCGTCTGGGCGATTTCCGCTTATACCTCGTTGCTGATGCTGGAAGTGAATTTGCGCTCGGGTATCGGTGACAATCTGCACGTCATCACCGGTAAGTCGTTAGGGCGTAAAGGGCAAATCGTTCAGAGTCTGTCGTTTCTGAGTTTGTTGTTTGCGCTAACCGCAGCTTATCTCACCGGCGGTGCGGATTTATTGATGCTAAAAGCCAAAACTTGGTTTGATATAGTATTGGACAATCAAACAGCAGTGTTGTTGTTTACCTTTATTCTGGGTGGCTTCGCGGCGCTGGGCGTGCACTGGATTGATAAGCTGTCGCGAGCACTGTTTTCTACCATGGTGGTCTTGTTAGCGCTGGTATTGGTGTTTTTGTTGCCAGAGGTGAGCTACAGCGCACTGGCGCAGCGGGCGGCAACCAATTCGCTAACAGCGGTTTGGCTCAGTGCTATCCCGGTGGTGGTGACATCTTTTGGCTTCCATGTCTGCATTGCCACCCTCGTGCGCTATCTGGATGGTGATGTACCTTCGCTGCGCAAAGTACTGCTCATTGGTTCTACTATCCCATTGTTTTGTTATGTATTGTGGCTGTTGGTGACGCTTGGTACTGTCGGTGGCGAGGCTATCGCCGGGTTTAATGGTTCGCTGTCTAAACTTATTAGCACGTTACAGGAAATCTCCGCTCAACCGTTGATCAGTAAGTTTATTGGCTTGTTTGCCGATCTGGCGCTGATCACCTCGTTCCTCGGTGTCACCATGAGTCTGTTTGACTTTAACGCCGAACTAATCCGTGCTCAGAATTCCTGGGGTGGGCGTACACAAACCTGGTTGCTGACGTTTTTGCCACCACTGGCTTGTGCGCTGTTTGTACCGGAAGGTTTTATCGCCTTGCTGGGTTTTGCTGCGATCCCCTTGGTGGTGATAACTGTATTTTTGCCAGCCATTATCGCCATGAAACAGCGTTCTAAGGCGTCTGCGGGTTATCAGGTTAGTGGTGGCAATGCTGCCCTATGGCTGCTGATGCTGATGGGGAGCGTGATCATTGTGGCGCAGTTGTATGCCGCAACTTAAAGCGCTTTGTAAGCGAGTTTGTCCATAGCCACTGTCTTGTAAGCGAGTTTTTCAGACAGCTTCTGCGCTGTTATATCTGTGTTAAAGTCGGGTCTAGCCCGACTTTTTTATTGTCTGCTAATTGTCAGGGCAGCGATTAAATCTATCCAAAGGAACTGAAACTAATGCGAAAACTAATTCTCGCTGGCACCATGATAGCCAGTTTTGCTGCGCTTGCTGATGAGGGAATGTGGCAGCCCGATCAGTTGCCAGCTATGGCGCAGCAATTGAAAGCGAAAGGGCTGGAGATTGACCCAAAATCCATCTCCAAGTTGACTGAATTTCCCATGAATGCGGTGATTAGCCTCGGTGGTTGCACGGCATCTTTTGTATCACCCAAGGGACTGGTTGTGACTAACCATCACTGTGCCTACGGCTCGGTGCAATATAATTCCACGCCAGAAAACAACTTGTTGCAGAACGGTTTTCTGGCTCATTCGCTGAAAGAGGAACTGCCAGCAGCACCAGGTTCCCGTGTGTATGTTACGGAAGCCGTTACCAATGTGACGGATAAAGTAAATCAGCATACTGCCAAGTTAACTGGTGCTGACTTTTACACTGCGGTTGAGATGGCCGAAAAGAGTCTGGTGGCCGATTGTGAGCAAGCGGCAGGTTATCGCTGCCAAGTGTACAGTTTTCATGGTGGGCTGGAATACTATCTAGTGAAACAGCTGGAAATTCGCGATGTGCGTCTGGTGTACAACCCGGCGCTTAGCGTCGGTAAATACGGTGGGGATGTCGATAACTGGATGTGGCCACGTCACACCGGCGATTTTTCTTTCTACCGCGCCTACGTTGGCAAAGATGGCAAGCCGGCAGATTACAGCCAAGATAATGTGCCGTATCAGCCAAAAAGCTTCTTGAAAGTTTCGGCCAAAGGTGTGGCTGAAGGTGACTTTGTGATGGTGGCAGGTTACCCAGGACGTACCAACCGTTATCGCACTGCTGAAGAAGTGCAAAACCAGTTCGAGCACTACTACCCAGCAGCTAAAGAACTGCGAGAAACGCTGATCAACATCATCCGTGATACCGCGCCTGAAGACAGTGAGGCGCGGATCAAATACGAAAGCATGCTGGCAGGATTGGCAAATTACGCTAAAAACTTTACCTCCATGATAGAGTTTTATGGCAAGTCGTCGATGCTGAGTGACAAAAAGGCGCAGGAGCAGCAACTGAACCAATGGTTAGCGGCAGATAAGCAGCGTGAACAACAGTATGGCAAGGTACTTCATCAGCTCGATACACTGGTGCAGCAAGGGCAGCAACACCAGCAGCGAGATCTGATCCTCGGTTATCTTGGTTACACCACCATGATGCCAACTGCCGAACGTCTGTTGCGTTTAGCCCATGAGAAACAACTGCCCGATATGCAACGGGAACCGGGATTTCAGCAGCGTGATATGAATCGTTTCACCTCTGGGTTGGAGCGCATTGATCGGCGCTATGCTGCTTCAGTGGACAAGGCGATGACACTGGAGTTGTTGAAACGCTATGCCGCCTTACCTAAGACCGAACGTTTACCGGCGCTGGACCAATTCTTTGGTATTAAAGACAAACTCAATCTGCAACAATTGCAGCAGCAACTGGATAAAATGTACGCGGCAACAACATTGGCAGATAAAAGTGTCAGACTGGGCTGGATGGATAAGTCCGTCGCGGAGTTTGAACAGTCTAAAGATCCGATGATCCGTTTTGCGGTTGCCATGTATGACACCAATAAACAACTGCGCGATGCTGAGAAACAACTGGATGGTGAGCTGATGAAAGTACGGCCGCAATATATGGCCGCTATCATCGCCTATTACCACAGTTTAGGTAAACCTGTGTATGCCGATGCTAACTCCAGCTTGCGTGTCACTTATGGTAATGTCAAAGGCTACTCCCCCAAAGATGGCCTGTACGCTGTGCCATTTACGCGTTTGCAGGGGATCGCCCAGAAAGATACCGGCGTTGAACCGTTCGATGCCCCTAAGGCTGAGTTGAAGCTCATCAAAGATAAAGCCTACGGCGACTATTACGTGAAAGCGCTAGATTCGGTGCCAGTTAACTTCCTGTCGACTGTAGATACCACTGGCGGAAACTCTGGTTCACCAACGCTGAATGGCCGTGCGGAACTGGTGGGACTACTGTTTGACGGGGTATATGAGAGCATTATCGGTGACTGGAACTATGACGATGACATCAATCGTTCAATCCATGTCGACAGTCGTTATATGTTGTGGGTGATGAAGTATCTTGACCATGCCGACAATCTGTTGGATGAAATGGTGATTACTCACTGATCTCAAGTTAATACTGAAGTTTAGCTCTGATGAGATGAAGCCCCGACAGCAATATGCCTCGGGGCTTCATTTTTGGTTAATGAGTTGCCGCTTGTAGTGGCTCTACCAACACTTTGCCTTGCCAGCGGCGACTGCGCCAGCGCCAATACATTGCTAGACCGCGAACCCATTCATCACACGCCAGTGCCAACCAAATGCCTACCAAGCCATAGCCAAAGTAGATCCCTAATAACCAGGCCAGCGGCACCGCAATACCCCACATGGAAAATAGTGCCATCATCAACGGAAAACGGGCATCTCCGGTTGCTCGAAGCGCGTTGATCACAATCAAGTTAAACGTTCGACCGGGCTCCATGAAGACACTGATAAAAAACAGCGGTGCGATCAGTGACAGTACTCCTTCATCACCTGTAAATAACCCGACGATACTGCGGCCGCTCAATGCAAAGCCTGTAGCAATAATAATGGTGGCCAACAGTCCTATCTTGAGGGTTTTCAGTAGCCGGGTATAAGCCAGTTCAAACAGCCTGCCACCGGCCAGATGGCCGATGATGATTTCATTGCCCATGCCGATGGACAGGCCAAATAGCATAATAAAGGTACAGATCTGAAAATAGTAAGCGTGAGTCGCCAGTGCCTGATCACCCATCAGCCCAACAAATGAAGTTACCACCATGAATTGCAGCAACCAGGAAAGATTCTCTCCGGCGGCGGGCAAACCGATTTTCAATACCTTCGCAAGCATCTCGCGCTGTGGGCGCAGCAGCTCTGTGGGCAATAAACGAATACCGGTATTGCGTTGCAGTAACCAGACTAATAACACCAGACCAAACAGGCGTCCGGCAACGGTACTGATAGCAACCCCGGCAACCCCCATCTGCGGCAGTCCAAACCAGCCGTAAAGCAGCAACAGATTGCTGCCAAAGGTTATCAGGTTCACTACTGCAGTGGCATACATCGCTTCGCGGGTATATCCGTGGGCGCGCAAGGTGGCCGCCAGACAGAGTGCGGCGGCCTCCGGTAACAGACACAGACCAACAATCATCAGATATAGCTGACCATCCGCCAGTAGGTCCTGCGGTAGATTCATCAACGTCAGAATCGGTGTGGCACTGCTGATAACTCCCACTGCGGCCAACAGTCCCACTACTAGATTGAAGCTGATTGCTGTGTGGATGACCGTGCGGGCTTTGGCGTTGTCACCAGCCCCAAGATACTGAGTGATCACCACACTGGTACCAATACTGACAAAGCTGAATAGGGTAATTGCCAGACTGAACACTTGGTTGCCTACAGCCAGTGCCGCCACTTCCCGGTAAGAGATGTGGCTGACCATGAAGGTGTTGATGGCACCAGTGAGAAAGTGCAATGACAGATCAATAAACAATGGCCAGCTCAGCATAAACAGTGAGCCAGGCCCTTGACGATGTGGGTTGCGCATTAAAAATTCCAACACAGAATAACCGGGAACCCGGCAGTAAAATTGGCTCATACCGCTCCTGACAGCCTGTGGGCACAGGTGTCGATGGCGTGCGGTACGACGCGACTATTGTAACGCTTCGGCGAAGAAATCCACCTGGCTGCGCTAAAAAAGACTAGAGCGTTAGCGGTAAGTTACGTTTTTGTATGGCTTGCTGTGGATAAATGCGGTTTATTTCACAATTTTTGCCGTTGAATGTTAAGATCCAGCAGATTTTTAGTGGGATAAACATCTGTTTTACAATTGGAGAATGATATGAAATCACTGCTCGGGATGGCCGCGTTGTTAGCCATTGCCCCCTGTACCCACGCGGCGTCCGACTTTGTGAAAGGCGATGCAACCTTTGCCGGCGAAGCTGAGTTAGGTGCCACAGTGACCACAGGTAACACTGAAACTACCTCAGTTAAGGGACGACTGGCCATGAAGCAGGAACTTGGCAAATGGGAAAATCAGTATCTTATTGAAGGGTTGTACAAGGAAGACACCGATGAAGTGACTGCCAAACGCTATCTTGGCAGTATTCAGGGCAACTATCGCTTTGATGGCCGCAGTTATATGTTTGCCACCGGCGGATATGAAGTTGACCCGTTCACAGGCTATGACTACAAATTCAATACTGCGGCCGGTTATGGTTACCGCCTCTATCAGGGGAACAGCAGTTTCCTAGATGGCGAAATTGGTCCTGGTTATCAGTATCAGCGCCTAGACAGCGAACAGCAGCAGGAGCTGGGCTATACCTCTGAAGCCAACTGGGTCGCACATGGTGTGTTGAACTATGAATTGGAAATCAGTGAAACTTCCAAGTTCAAGCAGATGTTTGTTGCTGACTATGGTGATAAACTGGACGCCCGTTCCGAAACTTCCGTCACGGCGAATATCATCGGTGCACTGGCGATGAAGTTTGCAGTGATTGTTCGTTATAACAGTGATCCACTGGATGACAAGAAAAGCACTGACACAGAAACCAACATGACGTTGCTGTACTCTTTCTGAGTTCTGGGCGCTGATTCTGTGATCAACCAAAAAGGCACCTTAGGGTGCCTTTGTGATCTCTGTCCCAGCATGGAATTATGACGTAAAAAAACAGTTGATCGCGTCGCTGGATGACTGATTATCTGCTTTGCCGAGTCACCAGAAGTTTACTGATCATCCATCACGATTGCTCCGGGGCTATGGTAGTTTCTAATAAAAAATCCCTTCCCATAATGAGAGATAAAAATGAAGTTGAAGCATATGTACCGAGGACCTGCAGTCGTTCTGGCGTGCTTGCTGGCCATGGTTTCTCCCGCCGTAATGGCAGGTACTGAAGCTGAGGCACAGTTGTCACTGACCCACTCCGGCGTAGGCTATTTCGCAATCGCGATGTTTGTCCTGGCCTATCTGATGGTCATGATGGAGGAAAAATTACACATCAGAAAATCCAAGCCAGTGATTGTGGCAGCCGGATTAATCTGGGGTGTTATTGGCTTTATTTATACTCAGCACGGTATGCCGCATATCGCGGAAACTGCATTCAAAGACGATTTGCTGGAGTATGCCGAGTTATTCCTGTTCCTGCTGGCGGCTATGACCTATATCAACGCAATGGAAGAGCGAAGATTGTTTGATGCCTTGCGTGCTTGGATGGTAGGCAAAGGCTTTACACTGCGACAGGTGTTTTGGATTACCGGTTTTCTGGCATTCTTTATTTCACCTATCGCCGATAACCTGACCACAGCGTTGCTGATGTGTGCTGTCGTTATGAAAATGGCGGGCGATGATAAACGCTTTATTACGGTTGCCTGTATCAATATCGTGGTCGGTGCCAACGCTGGTGGTGCCTTCAGCCCCTTTGGTGACATCACCACGCTGATGGTGTGGCAAAAAGGTGTGGTTCAGTTCGCACAGTTCTTTGATCTGTTTATTCCGGCGCTGGTGAATTTCGTGGTGCCTGCGGCTATCATGAGTTTCTTTATCTCCAACCACGGCAGCTCTGCCATGGTTGAGAAAGTCCATATGAAACCCGGTGCACGCCGCATTGTGGCGCTGTTCCTGTTCACCATCTGTTTAGCGGTGTGCGCTCACTCATTTATGGGAATGCCTCCTGTGCTGGGGATGATGACCGGGCTGGGGCTGCTGCAGTGCTTTGGTTTCTATCTGCGTCGTAACTTTAACAAAGCGGTAGCGCGTATTCGCCAAGAAGCTGAAAATGAGCACGACGAGAAGCGTCTGGCGAATGTCGGCGAACTGGTGCCATTTGATGTGTTCTCCCGTATTGCCCGTGCTGAATGGGACACGCTGCTGTTTTTCTATGGCGTGATCATGTGTGTCGGTGGCCTAGGTTTTATCGGTTATCTGGCCAGCGTTTCAGAGGCCATGTATGGTCATTGGAACCCAACCTATGCCAACGTTGCTATTGGGGTGTTGTCTTCTGTGGTAGACAACATTCCGGTGATGTTCGCGGTATTGACGATGAACCCTGATATGTCTACAGGCCAGTGGTTGCTGGTGACCATGACCGCCGGTGTTGGTGGTAGCTTGTTGTCTATTGGTAGTGCCGCCGGAGTAGCGTTGATGGGGCAAGCGCGGGGTATTTACACCTTTGGTTCCCATTTGCGTTGGACTCCAGTGATTGCACTTGGTTACATCGCCAGTATCTTGGTGCACCTGTTGCTGAATCATAGTTTGTTTTAGTTAAGTAGTTGTTTCAATAAGTTGTCGGCATTTTATCTGTTGCCGACAGCCTGAGAAGAGGATCACGCTTCTCGGATAAAAATCACGGCGCCGTGCTGAATCGCTCAGTTTCGGCGCCGTTTGTTTTTATAATCACATCATTGACGATGACAGGTGAACTATGCAACTCGGGAACTATTGGTATACCGCACAGCAAGGAGAACTGCGCGCTCTGGACGGAGATGAATGCCAGCGTTTGCGGGTGGTTGAACGACGCTTATTGAATGTATTGCTGCAACATCGAGAACAAGTGGTATCTCGCTATCAGCTGTTGCAGAGCCTGGGGTCAACCAATGAGCGGTTACTGGCGCGGGGGATCACTCGGTTGCAGCAAAAACTAGACGATCCTCATGGACAGTTGCTAGAGCGAGTAGCCACTGAGGGATATATGCTGCATGAGCGTGTGCAGCGCCGCCTGAGTGTGGGGCGATTTGGTGGCCTGCGGATCTCATGGCGGCATTATTGTGCCATTATCGCGACAACGCTGCTGGTGATGATGCTACTGTGGCACCATTTACCGGTGGAACTCCCCGATTTGTGGCCTTATCAACCTACTGCGTTGAGCTTAGACCCGGTGAATTACAAGACGACATATTGCCATTGTTTGATGGTAGTGATGCGCATTGTGTGCCGTTGCTAATGTTATTCTGAGACCCGCCGGTGTATGCCATAGGGCTCACAACTTCAGTTAAATCCAGAACTCACAAACATAAATTGCCAAGCTTTGGTGTGGATCACTATTTCGTAAGTTGCTCTAAGAAAGACATGATTTCCGGTTACCAGGATCACAGTACCAGTAGTTTTCGCTGCCTATACTGAGCGCTAATGGCAGAAAGCGGTATTGACGGCTGCTGCCAGAACCTTGTGTTGATAACGGAAATGATTCAGAAATTTATGCTTAACTCATTATCTCAGCCTCAACCACCCAAGTATTTGCTGGGTGAGCAAATCAATCCCGCACCTCGGATGGTGGCGGTGATTATGCTATTGCTGCTGATGCTCGGCGTTAGTGTTTATTTCATCAAAAAATTTCCGGTCAGCGATGCGATATTGCCACTGGCACAGCAGACCGTTACTTTGCAATCTGGGCAATCGGTACAGTTGCTGCTGTTTGCTAACTCTCGGGTTAATAATCACTTGTTGCAAGCGACTGCCGACACGGTATCTGCTGCCTTGATGCAATGCAGTAAATCCCCGTGGCAACAGGTATATCTGTCAATTTCCCATGAAAAACAGATATTGAATATCAGCCTTAAAGGCGAGCGTAATGGCCATTTGGCATTGCGTAATATCAAAGCTGACGATAGCGATCGGCAGATGGGTTTCATCAATCAACAATGGCTCCAGGGGGTTCATCTCTGTGACTAAGGCCTGGCCTTGGCTGCTGCTGGCGTTGTTGGCATTAGTGGCAGTAGTCAATATCTATTATGGCGGTCAGCGTCAACCGCGTCAGCTATTGCTTAATTGCAGTTCTGAACTATACGACCACCATGATCAACAGCAGTCTCAGTATTTTCTGTTGTTAGATTTGCAAGCCTCAGGTCATGATGCGCTGGTGAATTACCGTTATTTTCATACCGATGGTGCTCCTGCTGGCAGCGTCATGATGCACGGTCAGATCACCCGCGGTGCAGCAGGTGTCAACTATCAGATCGCCATCAGCGATAAGCAGGAGCAACTGGGCGATGGTCAGATACCGGAGCATATGCAGTACCTGTCATATATCAGCGATCTAAACCTCAATAACCATGCTGTCCATCCCATGACGTTGGAAGTGCTGGATGCTGACGACAAGCAACAGTACGCGGTGGTGCGGGTGCAGCCTGGCAATGGTGTATACGGTTGTCGCTTACAGCAATAGGCCTTTAACTACTCTGGTAAACCCGTTATTCTCTCCCATCATTATTAAACTATTTTGATGATTCATAAGTATTTTGTGGGAGACGTCAGCCAGCGTGTCAAAACTTCGTATCAAGCAGGAAGAACAGCTTTCCATTAAATTCAGTCATCTTTTGGGGGTTGGCGAGCGGCGTAAGCTTGATCTGTACTTTTCGTTACCCAAAGAGATGGGGATCGGCCCGCAAAGTCTGAATGAAGAAGAGTATTACTTCAGTGCTGTCATGGGACGCCGTTCTTATTATTCTGAAGGGTTGCATCTGCCGCTGGTGCAGTCGCGGTTCATCAGCCAGAAGAAACGTACTCTGGAAGAATATCGCCTGTATATGAATCTGTTTGCCTACCAGTTTGTGGTAGCAATGGAAAATGACGCCAAGGAGCTGGCACGGCAGAGTGACCCGCAACAGTTTTATCAGGATCTCAATGAGCTGACAGTACACTGTGCCACGTTATTACGTCGTTTTCGCCGCAATGCGCCTGCCGATGCTAAGTGGAAGCATTACTTTGAGAACGCCGATAACTACCTTTCTTGGTTTTGTGAGCAACAACTGCTGAAACTGCTAGCAGGGGCATCACAGGTTGAGCAATACCAGCATGTGTATGACAAAGTCTTGTCGCTGTGTCATATGGAGCATCATCATCGGGAACATCACCAATACAACTCTTCCCAAACAATGACTGAGCCTAACCGCATTGCCAACAAGATGTTGCTGCTCCGGCGGTTAATCCAACAAGGGGTTGTGCTTAAAGAAGAACTGAAACCCCTTGGCGTGGGCCTTAAAAAACTGACCACCGGGCTGGCAACGGCATTGGTGATGCTGGTGGTGTCGTCACTGATCATCAAAGCGCAGGGGGTTTTTAATGGCGTCACCATGGCGATGGTGCTGGTATTGGCGCTGATTTACGGTGCCCGCGAAATCTTTAAGGACGATGTGCGCAACGCCATGTGGCGTTATGTGCAACGCGGGCGTCCGCGCTGGAGTCGAATGCTGCGCGATACTACTACGCAGAATCTTATCGCTAAACAACTGGTGTGGCTCGAGTTTATGCGGCAAAAGGATCTGCCTGAAGCGGTACAAGAGATCCTGCGGCGGCGTCACAGTCAGAACAAGGTTGAAGCCGAAATCCTGCATTATGGTATCAGCACTAAGGTAGAAGATACTGACTTTCTCTCGGGATATAACACTATCCAAGAACAGGTGGTATTCAGTCTAGTGCCGTTTGCGCGCTATCTGGAGCGGGGAAAGGATAAAATTTATTCGGAAGAAAACGGGGTTATTAGCTCTGAGGCGGTAGAGCGACGTTACCAAGTGAATTTGGTGGTTGTCTGCCATAAAGAGAAACAGCCGCCACAATATGCCCGTTTCAAAATTACCATGAACTGGTCGCAGATTGTTGATTTAAGCCTCAGTGATATCCCGGACACATTGCCACTGATTGATGAGTTGGTGGATGAGACTACTTTGCCAGCAGCGACCACCCGTTTGGATCGCAATACAACGCCGGTATTGGATGATACCCGCGCCAGCCCAGAGGCAACGCCGAAAACACTATAGCTGGTTCATTATGGGCTATCGCCGCGGGTTGGCGTCCATGTGTAATGTTAATGTCATGGGATTGGCGGGTGACTGTCGCCCTGTTGTCAGGGATCCGGTTGTGTGATGTTTTATGATGACCAGCGTCGTTTTTCAGCGAAGAGGTCACAACATGAGTACAGTCATGAAATTAAACAAGCGCAAACTACAACAATTGCGAACGATGAGGTGCTGGAGTCAGGAGCAACTGGCAGCCGCCTGTGGCATCAGTGTCAGAACTATTCAACGGATTGAAAAAACCGGTCAGGCATCATTGGAAACCACGCGAGCCTTGGCGGCCGTTTATCAGATCAGCCCTGATGACTTGCAAGTCGCCCAGCCAATCGAAGTGCTGACTTTCAGCCTTATCTGCAAGTATGCTTGGTTGGTGGCGTTTGTTGCGGCCAGCATATTTTTCGGACTCTGGGTTGTCGATATTCTGATCCCGACCTTGAAAGGGGCGGATTTTAACCAACAATATGAACTGCACCATAACTTCCGTTATCTGGATTTCGGAGGTGTTTGTTTTGCTGGTGGTTTCCTGTTGTTGGGACTGCAGGTGTATTTGGACAACTTATCAAGAAAACAGCTGACACGGCGTCACCATCACCTTGAAGAGTAAACATTGCTGAAGGCGTTCCTGCTTCAAGGTTAGGACGCCGGGTTAAGAGGATTGTTGGCGGGTAAATGCCTGGCAGATATTACGTTCACCACTTTGTTTGGCCCGTTTTAGCGCCACTTCGGCATTGTTGAGGAACTGCTGGATTGTCTGCCCGGTAGCATAGGCCGCAATACCAATACAGATGCCATCAGCCAACCCGTGCTGTCCAAGATTTTCCAAGGTTTTCGCGGCAAAGTCATGGCAGTTGATAGCATCGCTATCCGTCACCAGTATTGCAATTTTGCCTAGCTGCCAATTTGCCATCTGATAGCCTCGAGGTAAATCGTTGAGCACCTGAGTTTCTACCTGCTGCTGGCGACTCTCTAGCGATTCTATTTCACTCATATGGCTCAGCAGCGCTTCAGGACTGATATCCAGCAACATCAGACAGCTATGTTGCTGCTCTTCGGGTGACATGGCATTGAAGAAATTTTCCAGATCTTCCAGTTCCGTCATCACCTTGGTGCGGTGTGGAATCCTTGGCCCAGGTAATTCCCGTACATTCGCGGCGCGCTCCAGAGTACACACCAGATAACTGAGCTCACCTTCACTGTCCTGGTAACTCTTCAGCGTAGCCTGGATACAACCGGGACGTTTGTCCTGGCACAGGATCTGCCCTTGCCACACGCCATGAGTTGACACCAGTTGCATGATGCGTGGCCATTGATTATCAAGATCATTCTGCAGTAATTCACTGAGGGTGTGATCCAGGCTGCCATCCAGTCGCAGCAACTGATCAAAGGTTTCGTTAACACGCACCAGTTTACCATTGGGGGTCAGTAGGGCGGTGGCGACGGCCGAATCACTGAGCAGTTGATTAAGAAAAGCGTCTTGACGTACTTGTTTGAGCTCACTGATATCTTCAAAAGAGATCAGCGCATAGCCATCACGACCTTCACCTACCACCCGAATATTAAAACGCAGCACTATGTTATCCAGTGCCTGTAGTTGTACTTCGCCATGCCAGACTTTGTTTTGCTGCAGCTGTTGCCGCACTGATTCGTACCACTGCTGATCCTGCTCCAGCAATTTCTGCAAACTGCGGTTTTCGACCTCATGCTGACGTTGTTTGAGAATGTCCGCCGCCCGATCATTCGCGCAGATAATCCGGCCACTTTCATTGACTAACAGGCAGCCGAAATCAGCACGGAACAGCCCATCGGCCAGTAAAATGCTGCTAAGACGTGCCCGTTGTTCCAGCCGGAACAAGTGTGCAAAGATCATTGCCAGCGCAGCCAATAGTGTCACTATCACTGCCGTCACCAGCAAAATATTACGCCACTGGGCAAAACGGACACTGATGTCTTCGTTGCGAATATAAGACAGCAGCATATACTCACTGTCTTTTTGACTGGCCGAGGCTAGTGGAATTTTCAGATAGACAAAGGTCGCTTGCTCACCGTGGAACTCACCAAAATTGTTGGTGGCCAAATCGCGCCATAACTGGGGATAGCTTTGACGCAGACTGCTGCCTAAGGTATCAGGGATCCCAGCCAACGGATCGAGATTGGTTGCGCCAGCATAAAGTTGCCCTTGCTCATCCAGCAGCAACAGTGGTGAGTCGTTGCTGGAGAATGCGGGTTTGATAGATTGCAGCATCTGGCTGACAGAGTTGTAGGTCACCAAGTAACCGCGGATGCTCTGGTCGGCGTTTTCCAGCGCTGTCATCTGTAGCTGATAGGGTTCCAGTCGGTCTTCAACCGGGGCAAATTCAACATTTGAGGTGTAAATGTCGGTGCCACCTATATTGCGGATGCTGTCTAGAAGCGTTTTTGATAGCGGCGTGTTACCGAAATTACCACTGCTGGCCAGCCGAAATTTTCCGCTGGCATCGTAAACGGCAATGTCCATCAATTCTGGAATATTGTTTTTGAGACTTTGCCAGCTTTGCTGCAGTCGTTGTTCTTCCTGATGACCGGGGGTGTCAAGATAGTGCCTGAGCGGTTCCGCCCGGGAGAACATCTGGGTGCGAAACTGTTGGAAGGAGATTTTGTCAGCCAGCAGTGTGCCAATGGTCTGCAGTTCACTATAACGCTGGACCGCCCATTCTTCCTGCAGTCGCCGCTCACCCAGCGTAATAAGCACGTTAGTGATCAGAAAAATCGTGATTACTAGCATGCTCAGTTGGCTGGCGATTGCCAGTAACCGTTGACGGGACCAGTGAACACCGCGAAGGTGGTGCAATAACCGCGTGTCCGCTGAAGCGGGATTCTTTTTCAACATCAAACTGCTTGGACGGCGACCAGTGATGACAGTTATGTTAACACGAAAAAGGCGAACAGCCAGCGCTGCTTATATTCTCAACCGAGCGCACCTAACTTGCGGTATTTAAATTGGCAACCCGCCGCTTGCACCAATGCCTGACAAGCGTGAATATCCACCCCGTCCAATCCATCAATCGCTGACACCTGAACCTCAGCAATATAATGTGGCGCGTCTTGTATGAAAGCATTCACTGCTTGCCAGCTGCCTTTCAGTTTTGGTCGGCAATGCTGTTGATACAAGGTCTCATTCTGGGCATTGAGCGATACCGATAGCGCATCCACACATTCGCTCAGTTCCGGCAGAATATTGCGACGATGGAACAGATTACCCAAACCATCGGTATTAACCCGTACTCTGCCGCCACGCTGCTTAATCTCTTTGGCTACCGCCAAAAAGGTTGGCAAATTAAGTGTCGGTTCACCGTAACCACAGAAAACATATTCACTGAATTGGCTGACATCACCCAGCAGCGGGATAATTTCGGTTGCTTGTGGCTGGTGATCTAACGCTAATTGGTACTGATGTAACTGCTTGCTGCCGTTGTTTTTCGGGCAGAAGCTGCAAGCTAGGGTGCAGCGGCCAGTGATATTCAGATAGCGGCTTTGGCGAATGTCGTAAACCAAGGTACTGGGTGCGGCAGTGTTCATAGTTTTAGGCAACAAAAATGCATGAAAGCAGCATAGCGTTTTTGCTCCTGAGTAAATGTCACCCGGATCAGAAAATCAGTACTCTGAATTCTCTCCAGCATTTGCCGACCATACGGCAAACTCATTGCCGCTGGGCTCCAGAAAATGAAAGCGACAGCCGCCAGGAAAACTGAATAGCGGTTTGATGATGCGACCACCATGTTGTTCAATTTTCGCCTGGGTGGCCAGAATATCCCGGCTATAGAACACCAACAGCATACTGCCATTACTGGTGGTAGCCGCTATCGGCGCGCGATAGATACCGCCATCAATACCCGCACCATCAAAGGCGCTATAGTCTGGCCCATAATCGACGAAACGCCAGCCAAAGACTGCGGCAAAGAATGCTTTGGTAGCCTCTGGCGCAACTGCAGGAAATTCCAGATAGTTAAGTTTTTCTTGCGCAGGCATCAGTTACCTCCAGATAGGAATAAAAATGCCGGTCAAAGGACCGGCATTATCACTAGGATTTGTCTTCAGTCACTGTGGGACTGACATTGGCCGCAGGTTTCCACCACCACATAAAAAAGCGCCGGAACACGCGTTTAAAGTCCTCTAAGATAATATAGAGCATGGGCACCAGGATCAGTGTCACCACAGTGGAAAACAGAATACCAAAGGCTAAGGATACCGCCATAGGGATGACAATTTTGGCCTGTAGACTCTTTTCCATAATAATGGGAACTAGTCCGACAAAGGTGGTCAGTGAGGTCAGGATAATTGCCCGGAAACGCTCACAACCTGAATTAATCGCGGCTTTAAGCGTTGAGTGGCCTTCTTCTCTGGCGCGGTTAACAAAGTCCACCAGAATAAGTGAATCGTTCACCACCACCCCAGCCAGCGCCACGATACCACATAGACTCAAGACGCTCATTGACAGCCCCAGTAGCAGGTGACCAAACAGCGCACCAATCATACCAAATGGGATCACTGACATGATGATCAATGGCTGACTGTAAGAGCGCAGTGGTACTGCCATCAGTGCATAAATGGTAAAGATGGCGAAGATAAAGCCTTTAACTAGGCCAACCACGGCATCTTGTTCATCCTGACTGGCACCATCGAGAGTCGTGGCGATATCTGGGTACTTTTTCTGTAATTCAGGAATAAATTTTTCCTGGATCTCACTGACCACCTTGGCAGGTTCGGCTTTCTGCTTATTGGCATTGGCTGTAATCGTAATGGCACGACGCCCATTAACACGGGTAATAGAGTTATAGGAGTCGCCGATTTCAATGGCCGCAACGCTACTGAAAGGCACTGATTTACCATCGGCTGTGCGGATCAGCATATTTTCCAGATAACCTATGGTGCGGCGCTGATCCTGTGGATAGCGCACCATCACTTTCACTTCTTCCTTGTTGCGCAAAATACGTTGCGCCTCATAACCGTAGAAACCATAACGCACCTGGCGGGCTAAGTCTGACAAGGTCAGCCCCAGAGCTTCTGCCTCAGGGCGGATTTTCAGGCGGATTTCATGACTACCAGAAGAGAAGTTGTCAGTAATATCATAAACACCATCGTAGGTTGCCAGTTTCTGTTTCAGATCAGCTGCCGCTGCTGACAGTTCTTCTAGGTTGGCTGAAATCAGCCGGAAGGAGATATCGCCGCCGGCACCGTTAGTGCTGGCATTGATATTGAGGTTCTTCACCGCCACCATTTCCGGTAACTGGGCGCGCCAAGCATCTGCAATTGCCACACCGTCTACCGCCCGGTCTTCAGCCTTAGTGAGCTCAGCAAAGATAAAGGCAGATGTGCGGCTATCCATGTTGATAAAACTGTGCTTGACCACAGGATAGCCGAGCTCTTTTTCCATTTTGTCATTCATGGCATACAGCGCATCTTCCACCTGCTGAGTGACTTTCAGGGTGTTGGTTTCCGAGCTGCCTTCATCCATCTCTAGCTGCACCTGGATAAAGTCCGATGGAATATCTGGGAAAAATACCCAACGCACATGTCCGGTTTTCACCAATGCAATGGAAATCAGCAAAACGCCAATAAATACTGCGACGACACTGTAGCGATGCGGGATCATTCGCTCCATGAAGTTACGGTAGCTATGATTGATAAAGTACTGCACCCGGGCGTTGAAGGCTTGACGGAAGCGTCCTATCCAGCCCGGTTTGCTGTGGCTTTGTTTCATGTGCGCCAGATGCGCTGGCAGAATAAACTTGGATTCAATCAGCGAGAAGCTAAGACACAAGGTGACAATCAACCCGATAGAGATCCAGATAATGCCCATCGGCCCTGGCACCATCAACATTGGGATAAATGCCGCGATGGTGGTCAGTACCCCGAAAGTTGCCGGCATGGCGACTTTTTTGGCACCACGGATAACATTGTCAACGGAGAAACCTTTCTCTTCCACTTCTGTATGGGCGCTTTCACCAATAACAATGGCATCGTCGACCACTATCCCTAGCACTAGAATAAAGGCGAACAGCGTCAACATATTAATTGACAGATTAAACGGTTCCAATGGCATCAGCGCCAGCGAACCGAGGAAACAGACCGGCAGCCCCATCATCACCCAGAAGGCCAGTTTGATATCCAAGAACAACGCCAAAATGATAAATACCAACAGCGCACCATAGGCCATGTTGGATAACATCATACTGAGACGGCCTTTGAGGTAATGGGTCAGATCGCCCCAGTAATCCAACTGCGCGCCTGGCGGTAGTGTTGCCTTGCGTTTGGCAATATAGGCTTTGACTTGATCGGCAATGTCCAACGCGTTTTGGTCGTCAATGCTGGTCACTTCAATAATGGCTGCGGGTTTTTGATCAAAACGGGTATAGTCCATCCGTTCTTCAAAACCATCTTTAATATCTGCCACCATCGGCAGCATGATACGGCTACCATCAGGTTGGGTTTTTACCACGATTTTAGCAAAATCATCGGCGGTATAAGCTTGGCCCTTGGTACGCAGCAGAATATCACCATCTTCTGCGCGGATAGCACCGCCAGGTAAGTCCAGTGAGGAGTTCTGTACGGCTTGCGCCACTTCCGTGAATGTCAGCCCGTATTCGCGCATCTTGTCTTCAGAGACTTCGATGCCGATTTCGTAATCGAGTACGCCGGAGACTTTGGCCTGAGTTACCGCAGGCAAACTGGTGAGTTCGTCGCGAATGGTCTTGGCCAGCTCTTTCATCTCATGGGGTGCTAAATCGCCATACACCGACACCCAGATAACGTTGTTTTCCGGCCGAATGCGGTAGATGTTGGGCTTTTCAATAGCCGCAGGGAAGGTGGCGATAGCGTCCACCCGCAGCTTGGCCTCATCGAGAACATCTTTAGGATCATAACCATCTTGCACTTCGATGGTGACGTTGCCTACGCCGTCACCAGCAACTGAAGTGATTTTCTTGATCCCAGGGACATCTCGTAAGGCTTCTTCAATCTTGATGGTGATCCCTTCTTCGATCTCCTGCGGGGCGGCACCTGGGTAGGCCACCGAGATCCGCAGATAGTTGAGATCAAATGTCGGAAATATCTCTTTATTGATGGTAAATGCCGACACCACCCCACCAATAATTAAGATCCACATCAGCAGGTTTGCCGCAACATTATTACGCGCAAACCAGGCAATAATTCCGGTTTCCTTTTCCATCAGCGATCTCCGGCATTAGCCAGACGCTGGTCGTCTTGTGCGTCCTGTGGTGTATGAGATGAGCCTTTATCCTGACCCGCAACTTTTACCAACTGGCCGGTACTCATATGGTTAAGAGATGTCAGTGACACCCGCTCACCGTCTTTGAGGCTGTCTTTGATGTATACCGAATCCAGATCGGTGCGCACCACATTTACCTTGCGCATCTCCACCTTGCTATCTGTACCAATCACCGCGACTTGATTATTACGTACCAGATGACTAGGCAGTTTAACGACGTCATCCACTGAACGCCCTTGAATAGAGGCATCCACGAAGCTGCCAAACTTCAGCGGCAACTGACCAGGCTCGCGGTATTGTCGCAAATATGGATCTTTTACTTCGGCAACTAGATACACCATGCGGTTATCAGGGTCGATGACACCTTCACTGCGTACTACAGTGGCGCGCCAGTTAATGGTTTTACCGCCGAGCTGGGTGCTCAGAGTCACTTCAGTATAGGGATGGTCGATGGATTCCAGATAAGCCAAATCTTTGTTGGCTAACGGTAAACGCACTTCGGCAATGGCAGTGTCATACAGTTCGCCCAACTGATTACCCACGCTGACGTATTGGCCTAAGTCGACGCTACGGCTGCGAACCAGACCATCAAAAGGCGCACGGATAACAGTGCGTTCCAGATTACGCTTGGCACGATCCAGCGCTGCTTCGGCGTATTTGACATTTGCCTGTGCTTCTTTTAATTGCGGCACACGTAGACCAAGCTCCGGCGGGACACCTTTAAAGCCAGAAAAATCCACTTTGGCGACTTTGCCGCGGGCGAGCTCTTCATCTAATGCGGCTTTATTTTGTGCCAAGGTAGCTTCTGCTTGACGCAAGTCGGCTTGATAATCAAATGGTTCGATAACGGCTAGTTCATCGCCGGCTTTGACCATTCCGCCAGCAACAAAACTTGGGGCGATGGTGACAATACGGCCTTTCACTTCGCTTACCAGTTGGGTTTTGTATTTAGGGTTGACGGTGCCATAGGAGGACAGCGCCAGCGATATAGTTTGCGGCTTCACTGTTAGTACATCGACTACTGGCACCGGAACCTCTTCTGGTTTCTGCGGCGGCGTTTTCTTGGTGGCGAACAACACACCGACCACGACAATAGCAACTAGAATGATTGCAACGGGAGGAAGTACTCGTCTCAAAAAGATATTCATACGCTTTTTTCTGTCCATACTGGCAGCGAAATCTGCGGCCTAAATTACCAGAGACACCACTACCGATAAATGAGTTTTTGTAAAATAAATGTGTCAAAAACTAACGGCGTGGTGGCGGGGCAATCGCCATCCTGGAAAAAAGGAACCCAGAGGTTCCTTTTTTACCGATATATCATCTATTCCTAATTTTTAGCTTTGTTTTTGCTCATTTTTTTCGTACTAGCCTTGCTCGGTTTCTTTTTCACCGGCACCCGCGCTTCTTTATGTTTCGGCCGCAGTGCTTCAATCACCCGGCGTTTCAGCTTTTGCTCGGTATAGCGTTCGATTTTGCTGAGGATCAGCATATCGTGTGCTTCCACTAGCGAAATGGCGGTGCCTTTCTTACCGGCGCGGCCGGTACGGCCGATACGATGCACATAGATGTCAGCGGTCCGTGGCATGTCATAGTTGATCACATGGGTGATGTCATCCACATCAATGCCACGGGCGGCCACATCGGTGGCAAGCAGCACATTAACTTCACCCTTGGTAAAACGGCCCAGCGCCTGAAAGCGCTTTTTCTGCTCCATATCTCCCCGCATAAATGCGTTAGGAATACCGGCTTGCAGCAGTTGTCCTTCCAGACTCGCGACTACTTCGCGGGTTTTAGCAAAGACAATGGCACGGGTGACCTCTTCCTGTTTAAGAATATGGCACAAAAGGGCAAATTTATGTGCTGTGTCATCCGCTAAATGTACCCACTGATGGATTTTAGCTTTTTCACTGCGAGGCGGCTCTGCTTCGACAACGGCCGGATCGTGTAGCAGTTCCTTGGCAAAATTACGCACGCCATTCCCTTCCAGCGTGGCCGAAAACAGCATGGTTTGCTGGCGTTTCTGCGCTTCAATGACAATCGATGTCACTACCTGAGCAAAGCCCATGTCAAGCATGCGATCAGCTTCATCGATGATCAGTATTTCCACTTCGGTAGCACTGAATAGCCCTTTATCCATGTAGTCCAGCAAACGACCCGGGGTAGCGACCATGAGATCGATATTGCCGCGCAGTGCCTGCTCTTGTGGACCATAGGGCACACCACCAGTAACTATGCCCATAGTCAGATCGACATGAGTGGCTAGATGGCTGGCATAGCGGTGCACCTGACTGGCAAGTTCTCGTGTTGGCGTTAACACCAATACTCGCGCCTGACCTGGGCGACGCCGTGGAAAATCCAGCAAGTGCTGTAATGCTGGCAGCAGGAAGCTGGCAGTTTTGCCAGTGCCGGTCGGCGCATGGGCTAACACATCCCGTTGCTCCATGGCTAACGGAATGGTCAGTTGCTGAATCGTAGTGGGGGTTTTATGCCCCATGGTTTTCAGGGATGCCAGCAGTTCTGGCTCCAGTTCGAACTCTTCAAATTGCATGCAGGAACTCTCAGTGAATATCGCGCGGCAGTATACCTGCTCGTCAGCAATCTTTATAGCGTAGCCGAACACTTTAGCATCAGAGTTTAAGATAAAAATCTTGGGTGAGCTGTCGCATCGCGGTGGAATAACGGCCATCACTATCGCGTACCCAGATTGGCGACATTAACGGTGCTGTGTCACTGCTTTGCTTGCTGACCAGCAACAGGCTGCGGTTGGGCTCGTTGCCGGGGCGGCCACTAACATCCAGTTGTTGTAGCAGATGCAGACCGACCTGTTGTAACTGACGTTGCAGTGAAGGCACGTTGTGCCACGGCAGGATCAGGCTGGCTACCCCCTGCGGCTGCAATAATCTCGCAAGCGCTGCCGCCAATTCGGCATAACTCAGATAATCGGTGTGGCGGGCACTCGCTCTGCCTGGCGTTGAGGCGTGCGGACCGTTTTCAAAATAAGGCGGATTACACAGAATGTGGTCATAGGAGCTTGGCGGGCTGAATTGCTGGATACTGCAGTGATGCAGTTGCAGACGCTCGGACCAAGGACTGGCGGCGAAATTTTTCAAACATACAGTCGCCGCCTGAGCATCTAGCTCCACCGCATCAATCTGCGCCTGGCTGCGCTGGGCGGCCATCAGACTCAACAAACCACTGCCAGCACCAATATCCAGTATTTTCTCTGCCTGTTGTAGTGGTGCCCACGCGCCCAGTAATACGCCATCGGTACTGACGGGCATGCCGCAACCGGTGTCATCGACATGAAATTGTTTGAAACTGAAGCCCACGATTAACATCCTGAAACACAAAAATTCCGCCGGCGCATTGTAATCCTGCCTGGTTTTTTTGTCCTGTTGTTGCTTTGGCGATGGCTGTTTTTGGCAACTTATGCTGAGAGCTACAACGCAAACCGAACTAACGGCTGCTGTTTTTTTACTGGAGTGCTCTTGCCCCTGTCGGTTGCCTTTGGTAATAGTGAAAGCCGAAAACACACATATATGAAACAAAACAGCGTCAGTTGTCGCTAAGTGGTCAGTTTTGCCGACAGTGACTGATTGTCTGAAATGGCCAGTTGCGGGGGATTTTTCCGGTGCATTTCGGCTAAAAATTGCGGACAGATATGCCGTTTATAATCATAAATTCTTTATAAAAACATAATAAATACAGAGGCATCTTGTGCATGATAAACAATTGACAGTCGCTGATACCCTGAGCTTGGGGTTCATGACTTTCGCTTTTTTTCTGGGTGCTGGAAACCTGATTTTCCCGCCATTTGCTGGTTATCAAGCCGGTGATCATAGCTATATTGCCATGTTGGGGTTTCTGATCACGGCGGTGGGGTTGCCATTGGCTGGGCTGATCGCCGTTGCCAAAGCCAAGGGTCGGGTGATGCGCATGCTGCCTGCTACGGCGGCAACACTGTTTGCGGCTGCCATCTATATTATTATCGGTCCTGCGTTTGCTGCACCACGTACTAGTCTGGTGGCCTTTGAAATCGGTGCCCGGCCGTTTCTAACAGATGTGGAGAGCACACTTACTATCGGTGGATTGGTGCTCAACGAAGCACAGCTGTATTTCACCGCAGCATTTTTTGCGGTGGTCATGTTGTTGGCCGCTTTCCCCGGACGGTTAATGGATAGTGTTGGCAAGGTGTTGACGCCAGTGCTGCTATTACTGCTGGTGGCATTGGCGCTGTCGGTGGTGGAATTTATTGGCAACCCTATGCCTGCCGCAACCGGTGATTATGCATTGCATCCGCTAAGTAAGGGGATTGTCGAAGGCTACAACACGATGGACACGCTGGCGTCGCTGATGTTCGGCGTGCTGATTATTGATTTGCTGCGTCAAAAAGATATTCATGACACCAGTTTACAGACCCGTTACCTGATCTGGGCCGCGTTGATTGCGGCGGCGGGTCTGGCGTTTGTTTATGTCTCGCTATTTATTCTGGGGGCTACGGCAGGCGATTTGGCCAAGGGTACTGGAAATGGTGGGCAGATATTAACCAACTATGTCACTCATCAGTTCGGTTATGCCGGCACCATTGCGTTGTCGGTGGTGGTGAGTTTGGCCTGTCTGACTACAGCGGTGGGGCTGGTCAGTGCTTGTTCCGATTTTTTCAGCAGTTTGCTACCGAAGCTGACTTATCGCATGTTGGTGGTGGTATTAAGTGTTATCTGTGCCGTCGTGGCAAATGTTGGGTTGAGTCAGTTGATTTCTATCAGTATCCCGGTGTTGATGATGGTCTATCCCGTTGCCATCGCGCTGGTACTGGTCACCTTCGTTAATAACTGGTTCCGCAATCCGCGACTGGCACACCGGGCGGCACTCAGTGTTGCACTGATTTTTGGGATTTTTGACGGGCTTAAAGTGGCGGCGGCATCGTTGCAATCCTTTGATGTTAAATCGGAAAGCCCGGTTACCATGGCCTTGGTACATTTTGTTGAAGGGGTTTCACCCGTAATGTCGAAAATGCCGCTTTATGATCAGGGCATGGCGTGGCTGGTGCCGACGTTGATTGTGGTGATAGGCTGTTTTTTCTTTGGTAAAAAGCCGGCTATTAACAACTGACATAGTATCTGTGCGATGACGGCGTTATGCTGTCGGTCGTCATCGCACCGAGGGTTTATAACGTCATGGCCCAGCCGTCCTACCATCCCGATCCATTGATTGAGGGCTTTCTTGATGAACTTTGGTCTAGCAGGGGCCTCAGTGACAATACCCTCAGCGCTTACCGCAGCGATTTGCAGCATTTTGAAGCGTATCTGCAGCAACGTCAGGTCGCGTTGCGTGATGCGGGGCGCGAGGTGATTCAGGATTACCTCGGCTGGCGTTTTGATCAAGGGGCTGCCAGTACATCCAGTGCCCGTTTGCTCTCCAGTTTGCGACGTTTTTATGGTTTCCTGCTGACCCGACAGCTGATTACCGAAGATCCCTTAGCGTTAATCTCTTCCCCAAAATTGCCGCGAAAACTGCCGGATACGCTAAGCGAGGCTGATGTGGATGCGCTGCTGGCCGAACCCAACAGTGAGGACACCGTTGAAGGGCGTGATAAGGCGATGCTGGAGTTGTTGTATGCCACCGGTTTGCGTGTCAGTGAACTGGTTTCCTTAACGTTGGAGCAGATAAGTCTGCGGCAGGGGCTGGTGCGCATTACCGGCAAAGGTGGCAAGGAGCGATTGGTGCCGATGGGAGAAGTTGCTATCAGCGAACTGGAGCGGTATCTGCAGCAGAACCGTCTGGCATTGCTGGCTTATGGTCAAAGTGATGTGGTGTTCCCGTCTAACCGTGGCCGCATGATGACCCGCCAGACCTTCTGGTATCGTATTAAGTTGTATGCCCAGCGGGCGGGTATCCATAAAGCTTTATCACCACATACGTTGCGGCATGCCTTTGCTACTCATTTATTGAATCACGGTGCTGATTTAAGAGTGGTACAGTTGCTACTAGGACACAGTTCGCTGTCGACTACGCAGATCTATACTCATGTTGCCAACGCCCGTCTGCAGGCGTTGCATGCAGCACATCACCCGCGAGGCTGAGGAATTTGCTTTCTGATGCACTTGGCGGTAACTTTCAACCACTGAACAGGTCTGAATCGATAACTGGTGTTCTGCAGACCGTAACCCAAGGAATTCTCATGAAGTTAACCCGTACACTTTCCCTGTGTCTGGCGCTGGCTGTTACACCGCTGGTACACGCCGCATCCTCCAGTCAGACCGATCAACTAAAACAAAGATTAAGTAGCGTGCTGGGGATTGAGGTGCAATCGCTCTCAGCGTCTCCCATTGCCGGGTTGCTGCAGGCGGTCACTAGCCACGGCGTGTTGTATGTTAGCGAAGACGGTAGCAAGTTGTTTCATGGCAATATCTATGATCTGAATAATGACATGGAAAATCTCACTGAAGCGGCAATGTCTGGACCGCGCTTGCAAATGCTTAAGCCCTTTGAAAGTAAGATGCTGGTGTATAAAGCCAAAGATCAAAAACATGTGGTGACTGTGTTTACTGATGTCACCTGTGGTTACTGCCGCAAACTGCACAGCCAGATGCAGCAGTATAACGATCTGGGCATCACCATTCGTTATCTGGCATATCCGCGTCAGGGCGTACCGTCGGCCGTTGCTGATGAGATGGAAGCAGTTTGGTGCTCAAAAGATCCTAAAAAAGCCATGGATGAAGCCAAAGCCGGTAAAAACATCATGGTTGCCAAGTGTGATGCCGATATTGCCGGACAGTATCAACTGGGTGAAAAAATGGGCATTACCGGCACCCCCTCGATGATCCTGGAAGACGGCTCTATGGTGCCCGGCTATCTGCCGCCAGAGCAGTTGCTGCAAAGCCTGAAAATGCACTAATCCAGTAGTGAGTGGTCCAAAAAGGCGGGCAAAATGCTCGCCTTTTTGCTATCTTGCCTGCAGCATTTGTTAGCCAGTGAAACCGCCTTGAACCAGAAAATTGTGCGCCGCCCCCGCGTGGATGACAGTCATTTACCCGCCTATTTACCACCACTTTTGAAACAGATATACGCCAGCCGTGGTCTCAGTGCCGAGGATTGTGAGTTGGTGTTAACGCGGCTGTTGCGCCCCGATACCATGCTAGGGTTGAACCAGGCGGCACAGTTGCTGGCTGATGCGCTGATACAGCAACGGCGTATAGTGATTGTTGGCGATTTTGATGCCGATGGTGCCACCTCAACCAGTGTCTGCCTGCTGGCATTAAGGCAGATGGGGGCTCGCCACTGTGACTTTTTGATCCCCAACCGCTTTGATTACGGTTATGGACTTAGTCCAGAGATCGTTGCGGTGGCCGCTGCTCAGGCAACTGAGGTGTTGGTGACTGTTGACAACGGTATTTCCTCTATCGAAGGGGTGGCGGCGGCTAAAGCCGCGGGTATGACGGTGATCATTACTGACCACCACCTACCGGGACAGCAACTGCCCGCCGCTGACGCTATCGTCAATCCCAATCAGCCCGGTTGCAGATTTGCGTCGAAATCCATCGCAGGCGTTGGCGTGGCATTTTATTTGATGACCGCGCTACGGGCTGAATTGCGCGCTCGTGGTTATTTTGAGGCCAATGGCCTCATGATGCCTAACCTTGGACATTTGCTGGATTTGGTGGCATTGGGCACAGTGGCTGATGTTGTCGCCTTAGATACCAATAATCGCATCATGGTGGAAGCGGGGATTAAACGTGTGCGTACCGGGCAGTGCCGTCCGGGGATCACCGCATTACTGGAAGTCGCTCGACGTGAGCCGCAGCGTCTGGTCGCCGCAGATTTTGGCTTTGCGGTTGGCCCTCGATTGAACGCAGCGGGCAGGCTGGATGATATGGCGCTGGGGGTCGAGACACTGTTATGTGATGACTTGTATAAGGCCCGCCGCATGGCAGCCGAGCTAGATGGGCTTAACAGTGAACGTCGCGAGCTGGAAGCCGGGATGCAACAAGAGGCGCTGCAGTTTTTGCGCACAATGGATTTTGGCGGGCAGCAGCTGCCTTGGGGCATCGCTTTATATCAGGCGGACTGGCATCAGGGGGTAATCGGTATTCTAGCCTCACGGATCAAAGATCGTTATCACCGGCCGGTGATTGCCTTTGCTGAAGCTTCTGACAGCGAGATCAAAGGCTCTGCCCGTTCTATCAATGGCTTACACATGCGCGATCTGTTGGAGCTGATCAATAGCCGCCATCCGGGAATGATCAGCAAATTCGGTGGGCATGCTATGGCCGCCGGGTTAACGCTGGCGAAAACCGCTTTTAGCGACTTTGCCGTCGCTTTTGACAGTACGGTACGTGAGTTGTTAGCGGAGGAAGATCTGCAGGGCCAACTCTGGTCCGACGGTGAGCTTGCCGCAGAATATTTCACTTTAGATACTGCACAGTTGCTGCGCGATGCCGGACCTTGGGGGCAGGCATTTCCTGAGCCCACTTTTGACGGTAATTTTCGGATACTGCAGCAGCGACTGGTGGGTGAGAAACACCTGAAACTGGTGTTAGAAAGCGAATGCGGCAGTGTGATGGCCGACGCCATCGCCTTCAATGTTGATTTGAACATCTGGCCTGACGCAACAATTCAGCGGGTGAGGTTATTGTACAAACTCGACGTCAATGAATTTCGCGGTAACAGCAACTTGCAGTTATTAGTGGAACAATTGGAACCGCTGAAAAGTTAAGCTAGATCACAAAAGGTCGCTTATCCAATACGATAATTGCACTCAGACCACAATTTTCATCAATAATTCCTCACAGAACAGAAAAAATGTAAATAATTTGTTTACGTCTTTACAACGCTCGCAAGATCCTGTGTATTGTCAGTGGCGCGGGCTGACCGTGCGATCCATCGGTGGGTCGGTGCGAGGAGATAAGAGTTAAATGAAGTATTTGTTGATGGTATTGCTGCTGTTGTTATCCGGGTGTTCGTCCGTTCCTTTATCAACGTTGACGCATTTTGCCACCTTTGACGAGCAGGACTTTGCCGCGCTGGATCCCAACCAGATCCGCGCACGACTGGTGGTGGATGATTTTGTAAAACTCAAAGACATCACCTTGAACGCGCAGATCAATGCCGCCAACGGTGTGCAACAGTTGGAATTTCCGCTAACGCTAATCTCTAAAGAGATCCTGCCAGTACGTAAGAGCTGGATCTTTACCACTCAGGTGCGGGCCCGTTACCAATACGAATTATCACCCCAAGCGCGGCAGAATTTTGTCAAACTACAGCAAGCACTACTTAAGGGTCACAAATACAACTGTGATGTCAATGTGGTGTTCGACGAACATACACCGCCGCAGCCGTTCAAATATACCGTGAAGTTGATGCTGGATCCGGATAATGGCTACATTACCATGATTGATAACCGCGAGATGGCGGTCAGTAAATCCGGTGTGGCCAGCGGTAACTCCGAGATGTTACGTTGAATCTGTTTGCATCATTGCCGGAACAACTGACAGCGGAACAGTTTGATGAATTGTTATCGCGGCCAGCCGTGCGTGTTGAACGTATTTTATCTTACGGGCAGGTCACCCCAGAAGGGCAGTGGTACGATCAGGTAGAACATGAATGGGTGCTAGTACTGCAAGGTGCGGGTCGCATTCAGTACGCAGATGGTAGTGAAATATTGCTTAACGTTGGCGATAGTGTGGATATTCCAGCCCATTGCCGTCATCGGGTCAGTTGGACGGCACCGCAACAACTCACTATTTGGCTGACGGTGTTTTACCGATAAACGGCGAGTACAGTTGTCATAATTATCCTATCAACAAAAACAGCCACAATTGTGGCTGTTTTGCTATATCGCTGGGGTCAGCGGTGGCAAGTTAGTTTTTTGTCACTACGCCGTTTTGTGTTCCCACTAATACGGTATCAGCGCCACGGGCAGCAAATAGGCCAACGGTTACTACACCAACGATATTATTGATCTGTTTTTCGAGTGTCTTGGGATCCAGGATCTTCAGATTATACACATCCAGAATAACGTTACCGTTATCCGTAATCACCCCTTCCCGATATACTGGATCGCCACCCAGTTTTACCAACTCACGCGCCACATAGGAACGTGCCATTGGGATCACTTCCACTGGTAATGGGAAAGCCCCGAGGATATCCACCTGCTTGCTTTCATCAACAATGCAGACAAACTTTTTGGCGACTGCCGCGACAATTTTCTCGCGGGTCAGCGCGGCACCGCCGCCTTTGATCATCTCGTTATGATGATTTATCTCGTCTGCCCCATCTACGTATACCGACAATGAATCGACAGCATTTAAGTCAAATACCGGGATCCCTGCTGCTTTCAGGCGCGCAGCTGAGGCTTCAGAGCTGGATACCGCGCCTTCAATGTTCGCTTTGATAGTGGCGAGGGCATCAATGAAATGGTTAACGGTAGAACCAGTGCCGACACCCACGATACTATCGGGCTCTACATATTTCAGGGCTGCCCAGCCGACCGCCTTTTTCAATTCATCTTGGGTCATATTTGTAATCCATGTGGAAGGGAAAATCGCTGACGCCATTATAAACTGTCTGCACCCAGATTGCGGCAGCTTTTGCCGACAAGTGGTGGATTTTTACTGCGCGGCTGTTGGCGCTTGGGTAACATATGCCAAGGTTTTACCAACACAATAACAACACGGAGTTTTTAATGGCTGGAGCAAGTCTGCTGATGTTGCTGGATGATATTGCCACCCTGCTGGATGATGTGGCGGTAATGAGCAAAGTCGCTGCCAAGAAAACCGCCGGGATGCTGAGTGATGATTTAGCGCTGAACGCACAGCAAGTGACCGGGTTCAGCGCTGACCGTGAATTACCCGTGGTGTGGGCCGTTGCCAAAGGATCATTGCGTAACAAGGCAATTTTGGTGCCTGGTGCGTTGCTGATCAGTGCTGTGGTGCCCTGGCTAATTTTGCCGTTATTGATGTTAGGTGGCTTGTTTCTGAGCTTTGAGGGCTTTGAAAAAGTCTGGCATAAGCTGACACACCCCACTGAAAACCGTGTTGACGAAGAGGCTAAGGCCGCCAAGGCACTTGAACAAGTGCAAGATCCGCAGGCATGGGAGGCGCGAAAAGTAAAAGGCGCAATCCGCACCGACTTTGTGTTGTCTGCGGAGATCATTGTGCTGACACTGGGCATTGTTGCCGACCAAGTGTTTTTTACACAATTAACGACGCTGGTTATTATTGCTGTGGTGATGACGGCCGGCGTATATGGCATCGTCGCCGCCATAGTTAAGCTGGATGACCTTGGACTTTATCTCAGCCATCGTAAAGGGCGCTCAATCGTGATGTCGTGGTTACGACGTTTGGGGCTGATCTTAGTGAGCGCAGCACCCAAGTTGATGAAGTTGCTGACGGTCGTTGGCACTATTGCCATGTTTTTGGTGGGTGGCGGCATTCTTGCTCATGGCATTGCACCACTGGCGGCACTGGAACACCACTTGGCAGCGGCCGCTTCGGAAATGGCGACGTTTGGTTCGCTGTTATCACATCTCTTGCCATTATTGTTGCAAATTTTCTACGGTTTGATAGCTGGGGCGATAGTGTTAGTTGTGATGACGTCGCTGAGCCATTTACGAGCAAAATTTCGCGCCAAATCCAACTAATGCATTACATAGTGAATAAAAAACGCTGCCTCGGCAGCGTTTTTGGTACATCAGCATTTTGTCTGTAACGGGTTATTCAATCACACCACAAGCCATGCGTGCTCCACCACCACCTAATGGTTTAGGTGAGTCGGAGAAATTGTCCCCACCGGCATGGATCATCAATGCATGGCCTTTGACATCAGCTACCTTCAGTCGTGGTGCCAGCACGGGTTCCATGGCGTTGCCGTCTGCAGTGACAAACAACGGCGGTAGGTCACCTTTGTGATTGTCATCAGTCCACGGATAACCATGTTTGCCGGTTTTATCAGGATCAAAATGACCGCCAGCGGCACCGCCAAGCACGGTTTTACCGTCTTTGGTTGAAGCTTCGCAGCTGCCATTGGCATGAATGTGGAAACCATGTACCCCAGGTGTCAGTCCATGCAATTTAGGTGTCAGTACCAGGCCATAGGCGGAGTCACTTAACGCAACAGTACCTATCGGCGTATTACCTTTATCGGAGAGCAAGGATACGCTCACTTCAGTTTCTGCCGCCATGGTAGCTGCGGAACATAGCAGTGATGCCAGACCGAGGGTAACAATTGATTTTTTGATCATATAAACCTCTCCATTGGTTAACGATGTAATCACAGTCAAACAATAAGCAAGAATGTGATCTGCGACACCTTTTTAGCTTATCCTTAAATACCTAGTTCAGCAATCAATCAAAAAAATCAGAGCGATTATCCAGGGTAGATGTTGGTGTAATGATAATAGGTAGTGGCTTGTCCCATGGGGCTAACGGTAGCGTTTCAACTTGTTGACAATCGTGAGCATACCCGACTGCCAAGGCTTTCATGTGTGGATGGGTTAATGTGCGGTCGTAATAGCCACCGCCCATGCCCATGCGATTACCTTTGGCATCAAACGCCACCAAGGGTGTAAGCAGCACATCTAGTTGCGATGGCAGCACGATTTGCCGTACATCCAGCTTGGGCTCTGGAATACCAAAACGGTTAAGCGTCATGGGCGAGTCTGACCGGTAACGCAAAAATAGCAGATTGCCCGGGGTAAACGGGTGCAACACTGGCAGACACGTCTGAATACCCTGTTGCCACAATGCGGGAAATAATGCTGTTGTATCCAGTTCGCCATCGCCGCTGAAATACAGCGATACGGTGTTGATGGGGTGTCCGGTTACTATCAGTTCATCCAGCAACTGCAGCAGCCGTTGTTTAGCCTGTATCGCTGCCTGTTGCTGAACATCGGGGCTGAGATTTCGTCGTTGCCTGCGGATATTACGCCTTAACTGCCGACATGCCTCATCGCGCTCAGACCATAAGTCCTGACGCTGGGCGTGATGACTGGGATGAGGTGCCACGGGCATAGAAGTCATAGGCGCTAAAGTTAGGATGCTCCCCGGCGATGCCGGTGTCGGTGTAAGCCCTTGAACCTAACAGTTCAAGGCGGGCTGCTGATTACCTCCTAAGGCTTCTCGGTACAAGCCGAGCATGCGCAATGTCAGTAAGAAAGTAGCCCTTTTTTCAAAAATATCGGCACAGGGACATTACCGACTATCGTACACCCCAGGGAGCAAATTCGGCTGGGCATTGGCCCTTAATCTTAGTTTAGTCTTCTCTGCGGCTGCGCTCAACCAGCGCTTGCTCGAGAGTATGTTGTAACAAACGAATGCGTTCATCCATTTGCTGCATATAATCCTGATTCTTACGTTGCTCAACGTAAAGGTCGTGACCAATATTGAGCGCTGCCATCAACACCATATCCTCACGGCTGAGGGTCGGGGTGCGGACTTTAATCTGTTCCAGTTGTTGCTCTAATTGACGGGCAACACTCTGCAACGCCTGTTCTTGTCCTTTCGGACAGGCAATCGAGTACGTGCGCCCCATCAGGGATATATCTACAGCACAGTTACTCATGTTGCGCGACTTTCCTTTTACCAGGCTCTTGAGGCGGACTATATAAGTCTCGTCGGTAAAGTGCAAGTTGCCCTGACCACAGTTTTCCATGGTTGCCGAGTGATTGCCGATTCCCTGAGCAATCGTTGAAAATCATGGCAATAACCGCAGTTTTCCTTGCTGCCCTTGGTGCAAAGTCACAGTTCTGATAGCATGACAAAGTATTTATCTACGGGACAACTTGGTTATGGCAACTCCCCCATCATTACGAATTGACAATCTCCAGTTGGCGCTGGACAGCGCCGAGATCGGCCAACATCCGGTTGAGGTTCACGGTGCACTGGTAGGTATCATCTGTGGCGGAGCGGTAAAGTCGCAAGAATGGCATCAACCTTTGCTGGAACTAATGAACGACGGGCAGCCATTGCCGCCGGAATTGGCAGGCCTTATTCAGGAGCTGGCGCAAGATACGGTTAATCGGTTGCAGGATGCTGAGTTTGGATTTGCCCTGCTGTTACCGGAAGAGGAAGAATTGCTCGCCGTACGCTTGGAAGCTCTATCATTGTGGACGCAGAGTTTCCTGACCGGCATTGCTATTGCGCAGCCGGGGCTGAATCAGGCGTCGGAAGATGTGCGTGAGGTGATCAAGGATCTGGCTGAAATAACTCAGGTGGATCTCAATGTGGCTGAAGACGATGAATGTGAGCAAGCCTTCCAAGAATTGCTAGAGTTTGTACGTATGTCCGCTATTTTGTGTTATTCCGAATTTGTGCTGCATCAGCAAACGGATGCCGAGCCCCAGGATCAGGGCATACTGCATTAATACTGGCCGCTAACCGTGGCCCAGTGAGGGATGAATGAATCCGCAATCCACTGATATTGATATTGCCATTGTCGGCGGTGCCATGGTGGGCGCATCGTTGGCGCTGGCGCTGGATAATCTTGGCCGTCAGCTAAAACGGCCGTTAAAACTGGCGCTGATTGAAGCCCATACTCCTGGCACAGGACAATCCGGGTTCGATGCCCGCGCCATTGCTGTGGCGCATGGCTCGCGTCATCTACTGCAACAGTTGGGGATCTGGCCGACACTGGCACATCTTGCTACTCCAATTCATGACATCCACGTGTCGGATCGAGGCCATTTCGGCATGACCGAGATCAACAGCCGTAGTTTTAACCTCGACGCCTTAGGGACAGTGGTAGAACTGGAACGGGTGGGGCAAACGCTGTTTGCTGCGCTGGCAAAAACCGACATCGCGCTATTTTGTCCTGCGGAACTCATTCGCATTGATAGTGAACCCCAGGGGCACACTCTGACGTTGGGCGATGGGCAACAGCTGCGCTGTCAGTTGCTGGTGGCGGCGGATGGTGCACATTCCAAAGTGCGGCAACTGCAACAACAGCCACAGCAGATCAGCGCTTTTGGGCAGAGCGCCATTATCGCTAACGTTGCCAGCAAGCGTCCACATCAGGGCATGGCCTGGGAACGTTTTACAGAACATGGCCCGATTGCCTTATTGCCGATGGCTGATAGTAACGGTCAGCCGCGGCTGTCGCTGGTGTGGGCTATGCCCGAACACACCGTGGCTGAGCGCTTAGCATTATCAGACAATGATTTTCTTGACGCATTACAACAGGCGTTTGGTCATCGCGCCGGACAGTTTACAGCGGTTGGCAGCCGCCACAGCTATCCATTGGCATTAAGTTATATGCCGCGACCAGCGTTTCACCGCACTGTGTATGTCGGTAATGCCGCGCAGACGTTGCATCCGATAGCTGGTCAGGGTTTTAACTTAGGACTCAGAGATATCAGCGGCTTGTTGGCAGTGCTGACGCCCGTGCTACAACAAGGCGGTGATGTGGGCGCAGTGACGGTGATCCATGATTATCTGGCCTGTCGTGAAAACGATCGGCGACAAACCATCAATAATATTGAATTTCTAGTGCGTGGTTTCTCCAATCAATACTGGCCGCTGGTGGCGGGGCGTAATCTTGGTTTGCGGCTGTTATCTTGGTTGCCACCATTAAAGGTACCCGTGGCACATCGGGCGATGGGGTGGCACGGCCGCGAAGCCTGTATAGCACTAGCAAGGAGTCGATGATGTTTAAATCGCAAAGCTATGATGTTGCCGTTGTTGGCGGTGGCATGGTGGGGCTAGCGACCGCTTGCGGGCTAGCCGAAGCCGGATTATCTGTATTGGTGATTGATGCCGCTGCGGCAGCACCTGTCAGTGGCGAGCCTAAACTGCGTGTCAGTGCCATCAATGAGGCCAGCCGGACATTGCTGGAACATCTCGGCGCTTGGAGTAACTTGCCTCAGGCGCGCTTGGCGCCTTATAGCAAAATGGATGTGTGGGATAAAGACGGCATGGGCCGTATTCAGTTTGATGCCGAACAACTGAGTGCTGATAGCCTAGGTGCCATTATCGAGAACGATGCTATCCATTATGCGCTGGCGCAGCGTGCTGCCGAACTAGATACGTTGACACTGCTGGAAAACACTCACCTGCAGCGACTGGCATTTGGTGAGCGTGAAGCCTGGTTGACGCTAGAAAATGGCGACAGCTTATCGGCCACCTTAGTGGTTGCCGCCGATGGCGCCAATTCTTGGGTGCGGCAGCAATGTCAGATCCCACTGACCTTCTGGGATTATGATCACCATGCCATTGTGGCCACTATTCGCACCCAGTTACCACATGGCAATTGTGCTCGGCAGGTGTTTTCTGCTGCAGGCCCGCTGGCATTTCTACCGTTATACGATACACACCTGAGCTCGATTGTCTGGTCACTGCCACCAGAACAGGTCAGTGAATTATTGGCGTTAACACCGCAACAGTTTAGCCAGCGGCTAACGGCTGCTTTTGATGGCAAATTGGGCTTATGTGAACTTGCTAGCGAACGGCAGAGCTTCCCGCTGCGGATGCGTTATGCCCGACATTTTGCTCAGCATCGGTTATTACTGGCTGGCGATGCGGCGCATACTATTCATCCGCTGGCTGGGCAGGGAGTCAATTTGGGCTTTTTGGATGCGGCGGCGATTATCGATACCGTTACCAAGTTACATGATGCAGGTAAAGACATTGGCGCTTATGAAAACCTGCGGCCACTGGAGCGTTGGCGTAAAGCTGATGCCGTGCAAATAATTACCGCAATGGAAGGTTTGAAACAGCTGTTCAGTGGCAGTCACCCGCTGAAAAAAGCACTGCGCGATTTAGGTCTCAACTTGGTGAATAATACTGCTCCCGTGAAAACTGTGTTCATGCAACAGGCCATGGGACAAAAATTCAACTTACCCCCACTTTGTCGAGCCGATAACGGCCGTTGAAACCAGTTCAGTAACTCCTTAAAAACAGCCTGGAAACTGCGAGTTTCCGGGCTTTTGTTTTTTATCGGTGGTTATCTAGGTGAATTTTATTCAAGTTAATAATAAGAAAAACTAATCCGAAACTTTCGGATTAGAAATTTCCCATGTATACATATTTCGCACGCAAGGTATACTTTTCCGGCACTTCAAACTGATGTCAGGTGTGATAAATACCTGAAGGCCCCGACAGAAAGGGATAACAATGGCTAATAAAACTGTACTCTTTAACAAGCATCTTGAAATCAATGCCAAGATGGTTGATTTTCACGGTTGGGACATGCCTCTGCACTATGGTTCCCAGATTGAGGAACACCACGCGGTGCGTAATGACGCTGGCATGTTCGACGTTTCCCACATGACAGTAGTCGATGTGACTGGTAATGGTGCCCGTGACTTTTTGCGTTATTTGCTGGCTAACGATGTAGCCAAACTGCAACAGCCCGGCAAAGCGCTGTACAGCGGTATGCTGAACGAACAAGCCGGGGTGATTGATGACCTGATCACTTACTACTTGAGTGACACTTATTATCGGGTGGTGGTGAACTCGGCCACGCGTGAAAAAGACCTGGCATGGATCAATGCCCAGGCCAAAGCCTTTGCTGTTGCCATTACTGAGCAGCCACAGTTAGCGATGATTGCCGTGCAGGGGCCGAATGCCAAAGCCAAAGCTGCAACAGTATTCAGTGATGCCCAAAAAGCGGCTGTTGACGGCATGAAGCCTTTCTTTGGCGTACAAACAGAAAGCCTGTTTATTGCCACCACCGGTTACACCGGTGAAGCTGGCTACGAAATTATGGTGCCAGAAAACGAAGCCGCAGCACTGTGGCAGGCACTGAAAGATGCCGGCGTAGCACCTTGTGGTTTAGGCGCGCGCGATACTCTGCGTCTGGAAGCGGGGATGAATCTTTATGGTCAGGACATGGACGAAACCATCAATCCACTGGCCGCCAATATGGGCTGGACCATTGCTTGGGAACCCGCTGACCGCGACTTTATTGGCCGCGAAGCACTGACTGCCATTAAAGCGCAGGGCAGTGATAAATTGGTGGGGCTGGTGATGGAAGAAAAAGGCGTGCTGCGCCATGAAATGCCAGTATTTTTCACCGATGCCAACGGTAACGAGCTGCAGGGCGTGATCACCAGTGGTTCCTTCTCGCCCACATTAGGCTATTCTATTGCCATGGCTCGGGTTCCTGCATCAATCGGGGATTCAGCCGAGGTGGAAATGCGTAAAAAACGCGTAGCGGTTAAAGTGATTGCGCCAAGCTTTGTGCGCAACGGCAAACAAGCATTCTGAAACACGGGAAAGGATTAACAAGAATGAGCGATATTCCTAACGAATTACTGTACACATCGTCGCACGAGTGGGTACGCGAAGAAGCTGATGGCAGCTACACCATCGGGATCACAGAACACGCACAGGAACTGCTGGGCGACATGGTATTTGTAGAGCTGCCAGAAGTGGGCGATACCATTGATGCCGGTGATGATTGCGCCGTGGCTGAATCTGTAAAAGCTGCATCTGATATCTACGCGCCGCTGTCAGGTGAAGTGATTGCGGTTAACGAAGCACTGGAAGACAGTCCCGAACTGGTCAACAGCGATGCCTATGGTGATGGCTGGTTCTTCCGTATCAAGCCTTCAGATGTGTCCGAACTGGACAACCTGTTGGACGCAGAAGCCTATCAGGCTGTCATCGACGAAGAATAATCGTGGGTGTCAACGAAGCCCTTGTTAAGGGCTTCGTGCGTTTAAAAAAGAGACCGATACAGCGCCGCCCTACGGCTGCATATCGGCGAATACAGAATTAAGGTTAATCATGACCAAGCAAACCCTCACTCAGCTAGAGCAGCACGATCTCTTTATCCGCCGCCACATTGGCTCCGATGAGACCCAGCAACAACAGATGCTGGATTATGTCGGTGCCGAGTCTCTGGAAGATTTGACCGCGCAGATAGTCCCGGGATCGATTCGTCTGAACCGGGAACTGGCACTTGATGATCCCTGCGGTGAAGCCGCCGGTACTGAGTCAATCAAGCAGATTGCCGCCAAGAATAAAGTCTTCAAAAGTTACATTGGTATGGGCTACTACGGCACCGATGTTCCTGCCGTTATTCAGCGTAACGTGCTGGAAAATCCTGGCTGGTATACCGCGTACACGCCTTATCAGCCTGAAATCGCCCAAGGCCGTCTGGAAGCCATTCTTAATTTCCAACAACTGTCGATGGATTTGACCGGTTTGGATCTGGCCTCCGCCTCACTGCTGGACGAAGCTACCGCGGCCGCTGAAGCCATGGCCATGGCCAAGCGTGTCTCTAAAGCTAAAAAAGCCAATATCTTCTATGTGGCGGATGATGTATTCCCGCAGACACTCGATGTAGTGAAAACTCGCGCCGAATGTTTTGGTTTTGAGGTGCTGGTCGGCCCGGCTGATGAAGCCGTTAACCATGAAATTTTTGGCGCGCTGTTTCAGTACAGCAACAAGCAGGGCGCTATTCGTGATTACACCGCACTGTTTGCCCAACTGCACGAACAGAAAGCCGTTGTTGCCGTCGCTGCCGACATCATGTCGCTGGTGCTGTTGAAGTCTCCTGGCAGCATGGGCGCAGATATCGCTTTTGGTAACACCCAGCGCTTTGGTGTACCTATGGGTTACGGTGGCCCGCACGCCGCGTATTTTGTCACTAAAGATGAACATAAACGCTCTATGCCTGGCCGCATCATCGGCGTATCCAAAGATACTCGCGGTAATGTGGCATTGCGTATGGCAATGCAGACCCGTGAACAGCATATCCGCCGTGAAAAAGCTAACTCCAATATCTGTACGGCGCAGATCCTGCTGGCCAACATGGCGTCTTTCTACGCCGTATATCATGGTCCCGATGGTCTGAAAACTATCGCTAACCGCATTCATCGGCTGACCGATATTTTGGCTGCTGGACTGCAAGCCAAAGGTGTAACACTGCTAAATAGTACTTGGTTCGATACCTTAACATTCAAGGTGGCGGACAAAGACGCGGTTATCGCCCGCGCGCTGGCGGCACAGAGCAACCTGCGTATTGATGCGGATGGTGCCCTGGGTGTGAGCTTGGATGAAACCACCACTCGCGCCGATGTTGCTACGCTGTTTGATATCATCCTCGGTACTGGTCATGGGCTGGATATCACCGCGCTGGATGCCGCGATTGTGGCGGCGGGCAGCAACTCGATTCCTGCCGCATTGCTGCGTGATGACGCCATTCTCACCCATCCGGTGTTTAACCGCTATCACAGCGAAACCGAGATGATGCGTTACATCAAGCGCCTAGAAAACAAAGATCTGGCGCTGAATCATTCGATGATTTCCCTCGGTTCTTGCACCATGAAGCTCAACGCCGCGGTAGAAATGCAACCGATCAGCTGGCCAGAATTTGCTAATCTGCATCCATTCTGCCCACAAGATCAGGCGGAAGGCTATCATGAGTTGGTGCAGAATCTAAGTGACTGGCTGGTAGAAATCACCGGTTACGATGCCATATGCATGCAGCCAAACTCCGGCGCCCAGGGTGAATATGCAGGGCTGCTGGCCATTCGCAAATATCACCAGTCCCGTGGCGAAGCGCACCGTAATGTGTGCCTGATCCCGCAGTCGGCTCACGGTACTAACCCCGCATCCGCCCACATGGCGGGTATGCAGGTGGTGGTGGTGGAATGTGACAAGCAGGGTAACGTCGACATGGACGACCTGCGTGCCAAGGCGAGTGACATGGCCGCCAATCTGTCTTGTATCATGATCACATACCCGTCAACGCACGGGGTGTATGAAGAAACCATCCGCGACATCTGCCAAGTGATCCATCAGCACGGTGGGCAGGTGTATCTCGACGGTGCCAATATGAACGCGCAGGTGGGCATTACTTCACCCGGATTTATCGGCGCTGACGTGTCACACCTCAATCTGCATAAAACCTTTGCTATCCCGCACGGCGGTGGCGGCCCAGGCATGGGCCCAATCGGCGTTAAAGCGCATCTAGCCCCGTTTGTTGCTGGGCACAGCGTGGTAAAACTGGGTAAAGCCTGTGATAGCAACAGTGCTGTTTCTGCGGCGCAATATGGCAGTGCTGGCATCCTGCCCATTAGCTGGATGTACATCAAACTGCTGGGTGCCAAAGGCTTAAGATTATCGACGCAGAATGCCATGCTCAACGCTAACTATCTGGCGAAGAAGCTGTCTGAGCACTATCCGGTGTTGTACCGTGGCCGTAATGACCGCGTGGCACACGAATGTATCATCGATTTGCGTCCACTCAAGGAAGCATCCGGTGTCACTGAAATGGATATTGCCAAGCGTCTGAACGACTACGGTTTCCATGCGCCAACCATGAGCTTCCCGGTCGCGGGTACGCTGATGATTGAGCCAACGGAATCGGAATCAAAAGCAGAACTGGATCGCTTTATCGACGCCATGGTGGCTATCCGTAGTGAAATCGCTAAAGTCGAAGCCGGTGACTGGCCTGCGGACAACAATCCGCTGCACAACGCACCGCACACCATGGCCGACATCATGGACCCAGCCTTTAACGAACGGCCTTACAGCCGCGAATTAGCTGTATTCCCATGCGACGCCGTGCGTGCCAACAAGTTCTGGCCGACGGTTAATCGTATTGATGATGTCTATGGCGACCGCAATTTGATGTGTTCTTGTATTCCGGTTTCAGAGTACAAATAAATGGCTACTTAATCACATCAATTGAAGTTGGATACCGCTGCAATGTAGTTGGAAACAGCAATTGAAGTTGGATACACAGTGACTAAAAAGGCGAACCATTGGTTCGCTTTTTCTCATAAATTGGTTTTGCCCATTGCGAGTCAGCATCATGAATTTAGGCAAGGTGTGAAACACACTGATTGACCAAATTTTAGTAATACTACAGAGTGTCTATAGATATCAGGCCATACCACTCATATATTAAAAACATATTTTACTTGTCTTTTAATTCATTATTCAAAGACGTTAATTCATTATAATTTATTCCCAACGATCTATAACACAATGAGTAAAAATGTCTCATGAAAGTTTTTTTTGCTGTATCAGATTTGATGAACGTAAAGGCTCCAAAAAATCCTACTATCAACAAAATTTTGTCTAGCAGATAGGCTAATGGTTCCAGTATATTCCAGTTTTTAGTTGCGTATGTAACTATGTAAGGTGTGATCAAAGTAAGAAACCAACAAAATAACAAACTGCCTAAAATAGAGAAAAATAGGTTCAGCCGATTAGTTAATTTTCGCTGAATAATTCCTAGTTGTTTGTATGTGTTTATGTTTTCCGATTGATTGTACTGCAGACAACTTAAAGCTATTGCTTGTTTAACGATAAATAAGTCAAATAAATCGTTTATTTCAGTAACACAATTTCCAATATCATCTTTATTGATCTTATCTTTTGTGAGCAGTTTTTGTGCTAGTCGATCAATAGAGTTATTTGCTTTCAGCTCCAAATAAAAATCCTTACTTAGAGCATGATTAAATACATATAGATCTCTAAAGGAATGTGAGTTTAGGTAACTAGCGATATTAGACTTTTCTCTTTCTTCAGAGACTATTGCAGCAGCAATTTGGGTAATTAGATTGTTTGAGTAATGAAACCCTTTGAATGGTTTCATTCTTTGCAGCTTGGTTAATTCTATTTCAGCATCTTCAGAAGCAAAAACTTTTGAGCATAGCTCATCTTCTAAATCATTAGGTTTTGGAACAAAGGAGTGAACCCTTCCCTCTAAAAAACGATATAAAGCTAATTCTCTATCTGATGATTGATTGAGAAGTGAGCATTCAAGTTGTTCTAAATAAACCACAATTTTTCCCTCATCCCGTAGAGTGAATCAATATCCCAGTGATTTATAGCTAGCAAGTCACTAGTAAGTTGTGCCAATCGGTGGGGATATACAACTGTGACTGGATTTTTTCCAGGGAAAAAAGATCTGTGAGATAAATGAGAAAAAAACAAGACCTGCTTGCTTAACTCAAATAAATCTTTGTATGTTGATCGAGAATCTAGCCTTATCTGCAAAGGAGTACTACCTTTACCTCCCATTGACATCAAGGCTTGATTGGCGTTTAGTTTAATGAAACAACCTCTATCTAATTGATCTTTAACATTTTTAAATAGCTTGAATGGATGATTATAGCTTACTGATAATATTGCAAATTCAATCTCATAATCTGTGAACTCTTCAAGACATTGATTAATAGCGGAAAGTTCGTATCTTCTACTTGCGTCTTTAAACAGGTGAAATGTTATTCTTATTTTGGAGCCTTTGGCTATATTTCTAATTTCAATTACTTCAGCTAGCAAATGTGAAATATATTCCTGAAGAGTGTCACGATAGTCACTAATTTTACATAGAGGACTACAACTTCCTACAATATAAGACCCCATATGATCAAATACACTAGCAAAACCGATATTTCTAGTCCCATCTTCATCAATAGTTGAGCCAATACCAATTACAAATTCATTTATAGTTGAACCATCTTTTTCAATAGACCACGGAGTTCCACCTATTTTAGCGTAAACGTTTAACGATAGATTTCTCATCGTGTATTCATTGTTACTTCTTGCATTTTCTACAAGAATAGTTTGCGAAGGTATTTGCTTACTTATTAATTTAGCCTTCAGTCTATTATACGCCGACTTTGATTTTTGTTGAATTTTATCTTTTCGATAAAGAAATATTATTGAAAGATCAAATTGTTGATTTTGAAATTTTGATATAATGGAAGAATGTTCTCTTCTATCTTCATCAACGTAGATATTCTCGAAATTGACATCGGCAAGATGAAAAATATTCACTAGGTTTTGATGTAGTGTCCCTAGCATTCTTTCACATTGTTTAGCGTCTAATTTGGGTATAAATGCACATATTGATATGGACTTTCTATAAAATTGGTCATAGCTAAGGGGTTTTAATTGACTAATTGCTGTATGTGTATAACCTTTGGTCGTATTTTTATTGTAGTAGTATTGAATCGGCTTTTGGATATAGCTTATATCAAAATTGGTATTTGGAAGAGATAAGAAATTGATTTTGGATAGTTCTATTCCACCAACTCCTATCATTGAAATGTTTTTTGCTAAAAAATCAAAATTCTTTATAATAAATTCATGTTCATTGGTTTTGCTTGAAATTCTTTCTATTTCGTTGTCATATTTTTTTTGTAGGTTTGTTCTTTCAAGGTACTTCTTCAAGTTTGATCTGGAAGCAATAAGCTTATCATTTTTAATTTCAAAATCCCGTGTATCAATTCCAAGTTTTTTGATTTCGCTGAGTTCTTTAATAAAGCGCGGTTTATATTCCTTAGCCAAAGTAAATATGAAGATTGGTTTTACAGAGGTAGTTACATGGTGAACTGAAAAGTTACAATATGGCGAAAGCTCCAGAGCGTCCAATTGAAAAGGTTGTTCAGAGCTAATACGAAATGAATAGAGCGATGAGTACTTATTCTTGAATACCTTTCTTTTGTGGAACTCGAAAAATTGCTTTAACGAGATTGCTATTAGCTTAGACATAACACCGGGACAAGATTGGCTGTTGATCAAGACTGTATCAAAACCCATAGGTCTTTCATCAGTCTTATTTTCGGGCAATGCATACAAATACTTACCGTCTCTGTGGTAAAAGTACTTTTTTCCTTTTTCGCCAACGCATTCGTCGAACAATTCTTTAGAATATTCTGCTCGATAAACAGCAACTTCATCCCTAACTAATTCAATTTCTGCAAAATTAGGCTGGAGTTGGTTACTTGAAATTCCGTAGCTCAATGTATCGTCCTGTTTTACCCCTTTTATCCTTGATTATATTGTGTTCAATATGAAAAATTCAATATTATTAATGGAAAGCTGTCTAATCAGACAAATAATATGATTGACTGGATCCTAAGTCGTACTAATTTATATGTAGGCTTTTAACATGATGTGTAACCACGTTAATGTTGTTGAAGCGTTTTTTTTGGTGGAGCGAGGAGAGCATGAATGGACTATCTTTGGTATTAAAATAGGCTTTTCGTGGCAATTTCACGGCAAAACCCCGAAAGCTAGCTAATGGAGCACAATCCGAAAATGTTGGGACAGGCATCATTTGTGGTGGTAATCCCTACACATGGGGCTAGAAACTGATATTCATATTGAAAAGTTTGCCTATAGTTCACAGTGGTGCTTTATCACGTTACCTCGCATAGAATGACCTAGCACAAATCAGCGAAAGCCGATGTTGATTTGTTTGGTCTGCCGTTGCTATTTATCTCTGCCCAATCCCAGTCTACAAAATATTCTTCGGTACAATTCTGCGTAACTTCACTCCGATGCGTTTGGATAAGCTCTCCTCGCTATCGGGGTTAAAGTCTTTGGTGACTTGCCAGGCGTTGTCAGCTTCCATCTCTTTTAGCATGGCGGCTTTTACCTCTTGGGTGATCGCTGGCGAGTCGATCACTGTGATACTTTCAGTATTCAGATTGGCGCTACGGGGATCAAAATTGTAGGTGCCAATTACGGTGATGTGGTTATCAATGGTCATGGTTTTGGCATGTAGGCCAAAAATCGGTACGGTGGCTGAGCGTTTGTACATATGCTCCGACATCACTCGTTGCCTGATTTTGGCATCGGGTCTGAATTCATAAACTTCTACGCCAGTATCTAGCAACGCGGCTCGGTTTCTTTGATAACCGCTAAACGCTTCTAGGTTGTCGTTGGAGGCCAGACTGTTGGTGAGAATTTTAATGTTGATACCTTGCTTAACCAATTTACGCAGGAATGCTCGGTCGCTTTTGGTGGTAATCAAATAGGGCGTTTGAATCACGATGCTGTCGCTGGCGGTTTCAGCCAGCGCCACCAATTTATCGTGGGTGATGCTGCCACCGCCGAGGAAATGGCTACGATCATTCTTGCCCGGCAGGTCGGCCACATATTCCACGTTATCGACAAATAAAAACTTACCTTCATCTGCAAGCTGTTTGAAGGTGGCGGGTACGTCTTCAATCTCTGCCCTAATCTCTGGGCTGAAATTGGCAGGGTTGCAGGCGTAGGAATGTAGCCGTGAAAATTCGGGGTTGACTGGGGATGACAGTTTATCGAACAGTTCGGTGATAGGAACACTGAGCTTGCTTTGCCAATACTGCTCAAAAGAGCTTTCCACTGATTTAACGGCTTTACCGGCCAGAAACACGTCGCGGTCTCTGAAGTTATATTCGTGGTCGAAACCAAAATATTCATCGGCAATATTGCGGCCGCCGGTAATGGCAATTTGCTGATCAACCAGAAATACCTTGTTGTGCATCCGTTGGTTGATGCCGTGAAAATCGGTCAGCAGTGCGGTAACCTTTTGTACGATATTCTTACCCACGTTCACGTTTGGATTGTAAATTTTAATCTCAATATTCTTATGGGCGTCTAACATTAACAGCTCGTCGCCGCGGGCTTCCAACATGATGTCATCCACCAACACCCGCACTTTAATGCCGCGCTCAGCCGCTCGCACTAAATAGTCGGTCGCAATCAAACCCACATTATCAATGGAAAAGATAAAGTATTGTACGTCGATAGTTTTCTCTGCCCGCTCTGCCAGCCAAGCCCGAGACATCATTGCCTCTGTGCCTTGCTCCAATACATAAACACCGGTCTTGTGCTGCATCTCATTGGCGTAGGGCGCAGTAAATTCAGAGAGTGTTTGTGTGGTGCTCGTTGGTGGCACTGCGCAATAGTCTTGATCTGATAACGGCACGCTATCCGGGGTTGAAACGCAGCCAGCAATGAGCAGCAAGATAGAAGCTAAAGCGATATGGACGCAGGTTTTGTTCGACATAAGTACGGATAACAAGCAAATATATTTATGTTGGAATTGAGTAACATACTCGTTTGAGAGAATGATGTCACCGTTACGGTTAACGTGATGTGTATTAGTTCAGATGTTAATTTCTGTTGTCTGAATCGCCACTACTTCACTAGACGACTTTTAGCCTCATTAAAATACTGACGTTCATACTCTAACGGTGATAGTCCATCATTGGAACTATGCTGTCGTTTCGGGTTGTAAAACATCTCAATATAATTAAACACATCCATCTTTGCGTCGTCCCTTGTTGCATAGATTTTTCGCTTGATCCGTTCACGTTTCAGCAGTTGAAAGAAACTCTCGGCTACTGCGTTATCATGGCAATTGCCTCGACGACTCATGCTACCTTCCAAACCATGAGCACTCAGAAATTCATTCCAATCATGGCTCGTGTATTGGCTTCCCTGATCTGAGTGAACCAGTACTTTGCCATCAAG
>NZ_JAFNJD010000189.1:0-254 GCF_017368415.1 Shewanella sp. 4t3-1-2LB | reverse complement strand
ATGGCGTTATTTCGCCGTATTGTGCTCAACTTGTTGCAGCAACACCCATTAAAGGTGAGTAAGCCGAGTAAGATGCGCAAAGCGGCGTGGAATGGGGACTTTAGATCTGAGCTTTTCTTTGGTTAACTGTATTAGTTCAGACTAGATCTGACACATCATCTTGAAAAGATGAGAGTTACCCGTTTTGATAAAGGTGTCGAATCTTAAATCAAAACATAAGGCAACTCTCATGCTTCATACTAGCAATCCGATTA
>NZ_JAFNJD010000188.1:0-255 GCF_017368415.1 Shewanella sp. 4t3-1-2LB | reverse complement strand
ACCTTTAAGCCCGTCGAGTCGATAGCCAAGTGCTCAATGGTGCCGCGAGTCTTGGTTTTAAAAGCAATATTGACCGTTTTTGCACGTTTGCTGATGCAAGTATAATGTGGGCAAGTAAGTGGTACCTGGGCGAGTTGAAATACCGAATTAATAAAGCCTTGCAACGCTCGCAGTGGCATAGCGAAAACACGTTTAACCATCAGCGCTGTGGTAATGGCTAAGTCGCTAAATACGCGAGGGCGACCTTTTCCAAGT
>NZ_JAFNJD010000187.1:0-255 GCF_017368415.1 Shewanella sp. 4t3-1-2LB | reverse complement strand
CTAGCATGCTTTTTGATGTATCAGGCCTAGAGCAAATAGCACTCGTCATTTTGATTAATTTGACGTGGTCAGCCAAAGATAAACCGGATGATCTGCTTGATAAACTAATCGCGAAAAAGCAATTAGCAAATTCCAATTTTCTCAGTTGTTGCGTGGATGAAGTTGCTTGGTTTCACACACATAATCTTAAATACCCAGATATCAGAGTAAGTATGCAACGCATACTTAGTTTGCCACCGAATCAACAAGCAAAAG
>NZ_JAFNJD010000186.1:0-255 GCF_017368415.1 Shewanella sp. 4t3-1-2LB | reverse complement strand
AGATGCAATAGCCTTCGTTAAATCAAAACCACAGGAACAATGAGTAATTGATTCATTCCACACATAGTTCAATGCTATGCCACATTGAGGACAGCTATCGACTAGCTTTACATGATGCTTGGTACATGCTTGATAGGGTTCAAAGTGCCAATTCTGACGGATATAAGGAGCCTCTGCTAAACACTCTGGGCAGATAGGGAATGCTGATTCTTGATCATTCCCACGAATAAAACTCGCAGGAATCGTTGTACCGGC
>NZ_JAFNJD010000185.1:0-255 GCF_017368415.1 Shewanella sp. 4t3-1-2LB | reverse complement strand
GCAGCTGGGCGAGTAAAACTCAGCTGAGTAGTTAGGGCATAACTACGTTGAATGGCGAGTAGCATCGCCGAGCTAATGACAGGGGTAAGCGCGATATAGTCATCGCGAAAAGGCATACGAATTTGCGATGAGTTATGGTCAACGGTGTCAGGAAACTCTATTGGCGGCAACAACCTATTGAGAGAATCACTCACGATCTTCAAGTCTTGAACCTTGCCTCCCATCGATTGAAACGCAGCTTTCCATTCAGGTTCA
>NZ_JAFNJD010000184.1:0-255 GCF_017368415.1 Shewanella sp. 4t3-1-2LB | reverse complement strand
AAGCGCAGCAGGCCATGAGTCGCAAGGTAAAATTCAGCAACAACTGGAAAAAGGCTAAAGCTAAAGTCCAGCGTGTCCATGCAAAAATCGGCAACAGCCGCCGTGACTACCTGCATAAAACTTCAAGTGACATTAGCAAAAAACACGCGATAGTCTGTATTGAAGATTTGCAGGTCAAAAACATGTCAAAATCAGCGTCAGGAACCGCAGAGCAACAGGGGCGGAATGTCAGAGCAAAGTCAGGACTGAATAAAG
>NZ_JAFNJD010000183.1:0-255 GCF_017368415.1 Shewanella sp. 4t3-1-2LB | reverse complement strand
CTCAATTAGCGAATGCTGAGGATGCTCTAAAGGCCCATCTACCTGCTCGTCTTGCCGGTGGCACGTTGTTGCCTCCACCGGTCTCATCATCAACTGTGAGTTGGTGCCAATTACATCAAAATTCAGCCACATTTTTTAAAGATGTTGGTCAGTTGCCGTATAGCGGTCGATGGGTGTTGCCAACGCGTAAAACGATTAGCTCTGTCAACGAGATTGCAGATATCAACAAAATTAATCGAGCATTTGTGCCTACGC
>NZ_JAFNJD010000182.1:0-255 GCF_017368415.1 Shewanella sp. 4t3-1-2LB | reverse complement strand
AACGTATTCAGTTACATACACAACAAAAGTTGCTGAGAACGATAATATTGCAGTGGCTTGCGCCGCTGTTTGAGCTGCGAGAGGCCATCGACAACGAACCTCAAATAATTGGAAAATTATCAGCCATCTCGGATTCCAGCGAATATGAATTTTTGCTTGCTCCCGTTTCGTCTCTCAAGCAATTCGTAAATCCTTTATTTGCATGCCTGAATAACCAACTCTCGAACTACCATGAGACACAACATTTTGCCTTTG
>NZ_JAFNJD010000181.1:0-255 GCF_017368415.1 Shewanella sp. 4t3-1-2LB | reverse complement strand
TCTCAACATCAATTGCTTTAATGATCCGCGCAATAGAGTGCCGAGTGGGTATTCCTTTTGCGAAAGGCCGATGTTTCTGGAGCCATGACAAGTGCTCATGACCAAACTCCTCAATCTCAAGCCATCCATCAGGGCGGGATTAAGCTTTGTTAAATGTGTTAACCAAAGAAAAGCTCAGATCTAAAGTCCCCATTCCACGCCGCTTTGCGCATCTTACTCGGCTTACTCACCTTTAATGGGTGTTGCTGCAACAAG
>NZ_JAFNJD010000180.1:0-255 GCF_017368415.1 Shewanella sp. 4t3-1-2LB | reverse complement strand
GGCAACAACCTATTGAGAGAATCACTCACGATCTTCAAGTCTTGAACCTTGCCTCCCATCGATTGAAACGCAGCTTTCCATTCAGGTTCAATCTCTTTAAATACCTTTGCCAAAGAGCATTTTTGACTATGCCAAATAAACTCAGCAGCGAACAACTTGGTATAATTCACTTTCTTCGCATCATGAGCCCAATCAACAAACATCGGAACATCTGCGCTACTAAGCACTTTTGCTTGTTTATTCGGTGGCAAACTA
>NZ_JAFNJD010000017.1:0-69728 GCF_017368415.1 Shewanella sp. 4t3-1-2LB | reverse complement strand
GCTTGGTGACAATAGCATTGTGGTACCACCTGACTCCATCCCGAACTCAGAAGTGAAACACAATCGCGCCGATGGTAGTGTGGGGTCTCCCCATGTGAGAGTAGGTCATCGCCAAGCGCCTATTTAGTTTTTGCGTCTTCGCAAAAGCAATAGTTAAACATGTTTAGTCGCAGATAAGTGTAAGACGATTAAACCGCTGGTTTCTTGCTGATATGGCTCAGTCGGTAGAGCGCATCCTTGGTAAGGATGAGGTCCCCAGTTCGATTCTGGGTATCAGCACCAGATTAGCTGTCAATGACAGTAACAGGTTTCGCCTGGTGACAATAGCATTGTGGTACCACCTGATCCCATCCCGAACTCAGAAGTGAAACACAATCGCGCCGATGGTAGTGTGGGGTCTCCCCATGTGAGAGTAGGTCATCGCCAGGCACCAAATAAAACAAAGAGCCCTAGCTGATGCTGGGGCTTTTTGTTTTTAGTCGTATGTTTCACTGAGTTAAGTCGGAATGCACGAATGGCGATTAGCCCTTGGCTATTTATTCAGCGCAACTCTTTAAGGATTTTGGTCAGTATTGGCATATTGGCATCGGGAAACTGATATTGGGGCAGTGCTGCAATATCTACCCAAGCAATTTGCTGTCCTTCAATACCGGCCGCCTCACCGCTAAATTCGGTTACTGTCATGATATCCAGAAATACTTGTTTATCGGGGTAATCGTAGGAAAGCTGCATAAAGGGGGCGCATTGTGTCACGGTTAATCCCACTTCTTCCTGTAACTCGCGATTAAGGGCGGTAGCGGTATCTTCACCTGCTTCAACTTTACCACCGGGAAATTCCCATTTCCCGCCTTGATGCAGATGGCCGTGACGTTTAGCCAACAAAATTTGCTGGTCACGAATAATGACGCCTACAGCGACATGAACACGTTTATTAGCTGTCATAACTACACTAATTATTGGTTGGATCTTTGAAAAACTCGTCTTCATCATAGCCGAGTTCATCAAGTAATTGCGGGTCGATTTCCGATTTTACCGGAATGGCATATTTTTCAGACGCCCATTCGCCTAAGTCAATAAGTTTACAGCGCTCGCTGCAGAACGGTCTGAAAGTTGATGCTGCAGTCCATTCCACCGGTTTCTGACAGGTTGGGCATTTTACAACAGTTGGCATAAGTCACGCGCCTTGAGGTTGCGGAAAATCTACTGCGCCATGGTAATGATTTCAGCTGCAGGTCGCCAGCAGGAATTTTACTGTTTGCTGTGAATGCTTCTGTTGTTCGAACTGTACAAAATGGATCGCAAAGCGGTTTCTATGACCACTGATCGTTGGGTAGCAGCCATCGTCAGGATTAAGTTTAACCCTGACTAACGACAAATTATTGGGGCTACTGTCATGATAAAAACCCGCGTGGGCAACCGCTTGCTGGTAGTCGCTGCTCATACGTGTGAGTTGTAGCAGTATACTGATGGGATGTAATAAGCAGTGAAAATGCTCCACCCATTGCTGGTACTCTTGCTGGCGCTCCGCCCACGGTTTTGCCAGCCAGAAATGCAACTGAGGCAGGTCGAAATTACAACAGGCTGCGGTGAGGTTGAGTTTCTGACGCACTGCGGCAATAAAGCGATTTTGCTTAAGTTGTACCCCAGGACGATCTGGCTTTTGTAACTCATCTTTGGCAATCGCCAACTGTTCTAAAAAGAAAGTCTGCTGATGACTACTCATTTGCTGCTGGGCGGTGGAACCATCAAATTGTACTAATAGTTTGTCGACATCCTTCAGCAATTCATTGCGAAAATCGCACCGTTCTGACAGTTCGCAGAGCGAAAAAAGCGGGAAGAAACAGCGATGCTGATGGTCTTCATGCAGATGAGTGTCAAGTTGGCGAGCAAGATGCTCCAGACGCAAATAATTGCGTACTTTCTCATTTAACGGTTGTTCAAATACAAGTTCATTCATGGGATTACTGGGCTTTTTCTGATTGCTTTAAATAGTTATTATGCAGAGCCAGAATCTGAGACTTCAGCGATTCAACATCTCCTTCGTTGTTAATCACATCATCGGCCTTGGCCAACCGTTGTTCGCGGCTGATTTGGCTGTCAATGATGTTAATAACTTGCGTTTTCGATACATGATCACGGTCAATAGTTCGCCAGATTTGTGTATCTTTACCAATATCTATCACTAAAGTGTGATTTACAAGACATTCGAGTCCATTTTCGAACAATAGTGGCACTACCATAATGGCATAAGGTGATGTTGCGGCCTGTGCCTGCGCTAGCATGCGTTGGCGGATCATCGGGTGCAGCAATTGATTGAGCCAGCGCCGCTCTTCGGCGGCAGAAAATACGGTTTCCCGCAATTTAGCGCGGTTAAGGGTGCCATCGGCATTTAACATCTCTGTGCCGAAGTGCTCAATTATCTGTTGCAGCCCTGCTGAACCTGGTGCCACCACCTCCCGTGCAATAACGTCCGCATCAATGATGGCCACACCTAATTCGGCAAACAGGTTGGCAACAGTGGTTTTGCCGCTACCGATGCCACCGGTGAGACCTACAATATAATCGGACATTTACAGGCTCCGCAGGTACCAGGAAACAATAGTTGGCCCCCACAGCAGTGCGACCCAACCGGCAATCGCAATATAGGGTCCAAATGGGATGGGGTTGTTGCGCTGCATACCTTTAAACAACATCAGCGACAGGCCGAGCACTGCGCCTACTAACGATGACAGCAGAATAATCAATGGCAGCATTTGCCAGCCAAGCCAGGCGCCAAACAACGCCAACAATTTAAAGTCACCGTAGCCCATGCCTTCCTTGCCCGTCAATAACTTAAATAGCCAGAACACTGACCAGAGGCTGAGATAACCGGCAATCGCCCCAATTACTGCATCGGTTAACGGCACAAACAGGCCCACACTATTAACTGCCAAACCCAGCCACAGGAAGGGTAAGGTGAGCTGATCCGGCAGTAGCATTTCATCAATGTCGATGCCGGCAAGGGCTATCAGCGCAAAGGTCAGTAGTGCCGATAAGGCAAATTGCCAAGTGGGACCAAAGTGCCAGGCGAGGCTGGCGACCAGTATCGCCGCCAGCAATTCAAACAGCGGATAACGGCCGGATATCGGTTGCTGGCACTCAGCACACTTGCCGCGTAGCCACAGCCAGCCAATGATAGGCAGGTTATGCCAAGGTTTGATGGCGGCATGGCATTTAGGGCAGGCAGAGCCGGGCACGATTAAGTTGAATTTGGCGGGCAGCTTATCAATGGGCTGCAGCAGCTTTTTATCTGTCAGTAACTTAAATGCTGCTGGTTGATATTCTTCAAGGTAGCTTTCGCATTCTTGCTGCCATTCCCGTTTTAGCATTACCGGCAGACGGTAGATCACCACGTTGATAAAACTGCCAATCACGGCGGCAAACACAAAGGCTAAGCCAGTAAACAGCCAGGGGTGCTGGCTCATGATGGTGATAAACTCTGACATGATGCTAGGTTACTGTAATTTGATGAAAAATCTGAAAAGCCAGTATAGCGAGTTATTAAGGGGCGACAAGTTTGCATATAACACAACGCCGCCCCAGACGAATTTTTTAGCCTACGACATTACCTAACTGGAAGATTGGCAGGTACATGCCAATAATCAAGCTACCCACTAAGCCGCCAATCACCACCATCATAATGGGCTCTATCAGGCTGGATAAGCCATCTACCGCATCATCCACCTGCATCTCATAGATGTTGGCAATCTTGTTGAGCATATCATCTAATGAACCGGATTCTTCACCGATCATCACCATCTGGATCAACATATCAGGGAATAACTTGGTGGTGCGCATGGCCACATTCATCTGCATCCCCGCCATCACCTCGCTACGAACATTCAACAGCGCTTTGCGGTACACCGCATTGCCGGAAGCGCCTGAGGCTGATTCCAAGCCTTCAATCAAAGGCACCCCGGCGGCAAAGGTGGTGGCCAGTGTGCGGGCAAAACGTGCCATAGCACCTTTATGCAGAATCTGACCAATCAAGGGGATTTTCAGCATCGCTTCATCAATTTTGTCGCGGAACTTTTGCGAGTTACGATGGGCTCTGACAAATGACCAGATAGCCACAATAATACCCACTAGGAAAAAGTACCAGGAACTCTGTAACCCCCGAGAAATATTAATAATTAATTGGGTAAAGGCGGGTAACTCAGCGCCAAAACTTGCGAAAATACTTTCAAACTGTGGCACTACAAATAACAAAAGTAATGCGGTAACCGCTACGGCCACGACCACCACCGCCGCCGGATAAAACATGGCTTTTTTAATTTTGGATTTCAGTGCTTCCGATTTTTCTTTGTAAGTGGCGATACGATCAAACACAATATCGAGAGCCCCCGAATGTTCCCCCGCCGCCACCAAATCGACATACAGGTCGTCAAAATAGACTCGGTGCGGTCGCAACGCCTCCGATAACGGAATCCCGGACTGCACATCCGCCAAAATAGTGCCGAGCAAGGTGCGCATCTTGGGTTTTTCATGTCCACGGCCCACCAGATCAATGGTGGTAACCAAGGGCACGCCAGCAGATAGCATAGTGGCAATCTGGCGGGTGACCACCGCGATATCCATCGGTTTAATTTTTTTATTTTCGTTGCTGAATAGACCGTTGGATTTTTTACTGACGGATTTAGCAATAATTCCCTGGTTTTTTAATTGACTTCTGATCTCAATGGCAGTGGCACCACGCAGTTCACCGCTGGTCTTCTTGCCCTCGCGGTTTACTCCCTTCCACTGAAAGGTATAGATGGTAGGCGCTTTGTTTGTTTGCTGCTTTTTGGCGGACTTCCGGGTAGCGGTTGCTGTAGCCATAAAAAAGTTTCCTTGGCGCCTGTGGATGTGTTGTTTTTATTCTAGTTCAGCGCTAACCCGTTAGTAACTGGTTACGCGGTTAACTTCGGCAATACTGGTGATGCCTTCTAGCACTTTTAATAAGCCGGACTGGCGTAAATCACGCATACCTTGCTCTTTTGCCATTCTGGCAATCTGCAACGAGTTGCCGCCTTCCATAATAATACGGGCAATTTCGTCGGACATCTTCATCACTTCATAGATACCGACTCGGCCTTTGTAGCCGCCGGAGCAGTGCTCGCAGCCACAGGGCTTATACACGGTAAAGCCTTTGGCTATCTGTTCCTGGCTGAAACCTAGCTTTAACAGTTCGTGTTCGGGGATCTCTTCTGCTTGACGACACTCGACGCATAAACGCCGCGCCAGCCGCTGCGCAATAATTAGATTCACGGAGCTGGCGATGTTATAGCCAGGCACCCCCATATTGAGTAAGCGGGTAAGGGTTTCGGCGGCTGAATTGGTATGCAGCGTAGATAGCACCAAGTGCCCGGTCTGCGCCGCTTTAATGGCGATTTCGGCGGTTTCCAGGTCGCGGATTTCCCCCACCATGACCACGTCTGGGTCCTGACGCAAAAAAGAGCGCAGTGCCGAGGCAAAAGTCAGCCCGGCTTTAATGTTGATATGAACCTGGTTGACCCCTTCCAGGTTAATTTCTACCGGGTCTTCGGCGGTAGAGATATTGCGCTCTTCGGTATTGAGGATATTGAGCCCGGTATACAGCGATACGGTTTTACCGGAACCGGTGGGGCCAGTGACCAGAATCATTCCTTGTGGCCGCGATAGCATCTCCAGATAGGCCTGTTTTTGGTCCTCTTCATAACCGAGTTTCTCAATCCCCAACTGGGCCGAAGAGGAGTCGAGAATACGCATTACAATCTTCTCACCCCAGAGCGTGGGCAGGGTGCTAACACGAAAATCGATGCTCTTGTTGCGCGATAGCTTCATTTTGATACGGCCATCTTGCGGCACGCGCCGCTCGGCAATATCCAGTTTCGACATCACCTTTAAGCGGGCAGAGATCCTAGCGGCCAGATTAATCGGCGGTTCGGAGACCTCGTGTAAGATACCATCGATACGAAACCGGATGCGGTAGCGTTTCTCGTACGGCTCAAAATGTAAATCCGATGCGCCTTTGCGGATGGCATCGGTAAGAATCTTGTTGATATAGATAACAATTGGCGCATCATCAGCACTTTCTGCAGTGTCTTCTTGGTGCTTATCGGTATCGGTAACTTCAATCCCCGCGAGCGCATTTTCATCAATACCACTGAGATCCAGTGCGCTTATATCCTCTTCCAGCACCTTGTCGAGCGCTTTGGCGAGTTTATCTTCTTCCACCAGAATCGCTTCGGCATGTAAGCCAGCGCTGAACTGGAACTCTTCTAGGGCGGCAATATTGGTGGGGTCTGAGGTGGCAATATACAAACGGTTACCGCGTTTAAACAGCGGTAAGCAGCGATGTTTATCAATCAGTTTACGGTTTAAAAACTCTTCCGGAATGCTGGCAACATCAAATTCCGCTAAATCCAGCAACGGAGTGCCGTATTCCTCATAACAGAGCTCGGCAATAGTGCGGGCCGATAACAGTTTACTGGCCACCAAGGTGGTGACCAGCGACTGTTTATGCTTGCGGGATTGGGCGATGGCCTCCGCGAGTCTACTTTCATCCAGCAGACCCTTACGGATAAACAGCGTCGATAATCCTAAATGGAGGCCAGTTGTAGGCATTTCAGATTAATTTGAACTACACAGACCAGCTGCTAAACAGGTTGAAGTTGAAGCAACTGCCCAAGTTACGGTTCCGGCAGTCGCGCCTCCGGTTGGAACTAAAATATAAGTTTTACCATCAACAGTTGTTGTATTACCTGTACCAGTCACACCTGCATCAGTAAATGTTACACTTGCAACATGAGTTCCGTTATCTGCACCGGACAGATTAATTTCATCCTTACAAGCAGCATTAATAGCTGCGGCTGTACTACTTGCCGCTAAACCTTTGGTTTGAACGCATACATCAACTTGGGATTTTATGCCATCCACAGCCATTACTACTTCTGAAAATTTTGCTTTTTTGGTATATGTCTGGTAGGCCGGTAGCGCGATAGCGGCCAGAATACCAATGATAGCAATCACGATCATCAACTCGATCAGGGTGAAGCCTTTAGTGTTGCGTTTCATACCTTTCATAGCTCTCTCCGTTAAATACCGATGCGACATCACAGTGGGTGTCTTACGGGGTCCGTTGGTATTGTGGCCGCTCACGCCAGACAACACGTCCAACAATTTAAGGTTTAGAGCTGTTAACTCTGGCCCTTTCCCTCGAAACACCGTACCCCATCCCCGTTGCTTAACCTCATACTGATACTCGCGTACCGTTGTTACCGTCAATGACGAGACCTTTAATTAGTTTAGTCAAAGGGGCGCATTATTGCCGCACAATCCCTTTCACTAGCAGGTGCTCGCTATACTGGACTACCTGCTGCTAATTTACCAGTAAACTCAGATTGATGAACATTGATTACTGAGCTTTGCTAGCGTGCTAACAGGTAACCTTTTGGCAAGTAACCGTTTTGGCTAAACACTGTGACTGCCTGCAACAGCAAAAATGTGTTGTTGAGTGTCACGTTGGCGATTAATTCTGCGCCGTTAAATAAGGGCTAAGTTACAGCCCCACCTTTTTGAAGAACTCCGGGAAGTTGTTTTATTAATGTTAAAATGCCTTAACACTAAAAACCGCCTGCAATTTACCGGAAGGATCTTCTTGCTTGGGCTGTAGGCCATAACGGCTGTTTCGCCACAGCTAAAAGTTAGTACATTGTGAAACGAATGAAAATGGCTAAATCAGATATTTTAGGGGTTTTTAATGAATTTTCTGTTGCTTGTGAGCCATGTTACAGCGTGGTAACTGCCGTTAATTTGGCAGTTACCTCAAGAGTGTCAAGGGTTGTTCAGGTGTCAAAAAAATTATGTTTATAAAATGTTAATTTTGAGGCGAGGCTGACTACACCTGTGCTTTAAAGCGCATGGAGAGATCCAGGGCGCGGACATGCTTAGTCAGTGCACCGACAGAGATATAATCCACGCCAGTGCTGGCGATGGTGGCGAGGGTTTCCAGGGTGACGTTGCCAGAGACTTCAAGTTTGGCGGCTTTACCGTGCTGTGCCAGGTGCTGCCGGTTCAGCGCCACTGCGGTCAGCATGTCACTGACATTGAAATTATCCAGCATGACAATATCCGCTTGAGCTTGCAGCGCCTGTTGCAGTTCCTCAAGGTTTTCCACTTCAACCTCTACGGGTTTATCTGGGTGTAATGCCCTGGCGTTGTGGATGGCTTTGGCAATGCCACCACAGGCCATGATGTGGTTCTCTTTAATTAAAAAGGCATCAAACAGACCGATGCGGTGATTTTTGCCGCCACCACAGGTGACAGCATACTTTTGCGCAGTGCGCAGCCCGGGCAGGGTTTTACGGGTATCTAGCAACTGGCAGTGGCTGCCCGCCAGTTTGTCGCTGTAGATTTTGGTCAGTGAAGCGACACCAGAGAGCGTCTGGATAAAATTCATGGCAGTGCGCTCACCAGTCAGCAAGGTTCTGGCGGGGCCTGACAAGTCGCAAAGTTTTTGATTGGGCAGCAGCAAGTCGCCATCGTCCACATGCCAGTGCAATACCACTTCACCGCCCAACTGTTTAAACACTTGCTCGGCCCAGGCTTTGCCGCAGAACACCCCTTCCTCGCGGGTGATAAGCACCGCTTCGCCATATTGTTGTGCGGGAATTAACTGGGCAGTGATGTCACCTTCGCTGGGGCTGAGATGGCCGAGGTCTTCATCAAGTGCTGCTTTGACACTGACGCGAATATCGTTTTCCAACATGGGAAATATCCTGCAAATGACTAACCGATAATGGCGACAAGCGTAGCATATTAAGGTCACGGATTTCAGCTAGTCGCGTTAACTGACAGCGCCTTACATCTGACTCGCTGCCGTCGGCGCGCTGGTATATACTGCTGGCAACAGAATATAAGCTAACTTATTGATATGGGACAGATACAGGACATTCTCTTTGGATAAAGATTGGTTTGAGGGCTGGTATCGACCCGCCAGAAAAAGTCCATCACCGCACTATAATGCTCGGCCGCAGCGGGAAGTGAGTTTGTTGGTTATCCACAATATCAGCTTGCCAGCAGGGTGTTTTGGACTGCCTTATATTGAGCAGTTATTTTTGGGCACGCTGGATTGTGATGCTGATGCCAGTTTTGCTGATTTACAAGGGCTGGCGGTGTCGGCGCATTTTTTGATCCGCCGTGATGGCGAACTGGTGCAGTTTGTGTCTTGTAATGAGCGTGCCTGGCATGCTGGCGTTTCCAGCTTTGAAGGGCGGACGGGGTGTAATGATTTTGCTGTCGGCATTGAACTGGAAGGCACTGATACCTCTGGCTTTGCCGATGCGCAATATCAACAACTGCAGCTGCTTAGTCGCAGTTTGATGACTTGTTATCCTAAGATTGTCAAAGAGCGCATTGTGGGCCACAGTGATATTGCTCCCGGGCGCAAGACAGATCCGGGGGAAGGGTTTGACTGGCAACGATATTTAACGGCACTCTAGCAGGTGTCAGCAGTTTTTTGGCTGTATTCACGCGCTCGATATGCCATATTCGCCTGACAGCAGATTGCTGATAGGCCGTGAGTGCTTCGCAAACGGATCTGGAGAGACACATGGCACTGTTTTCCCTGTTGGTCGCAATTATCATTGAGCGGCTTAAGTTGTTGCCTGACGCGCTGCAATTGGACAATGGCCTGCGCTGGTATCAGCGGCATTTTTTTACTAGCAATCTGCTGCAATCCTCTGGTGGCATGCTGTTGGCGCTGTTGTTTCCAGCGGTGTCGTTAGCGGTAGTGTTATGGGTGATCCGTGACCAGTTTTTGGGTTTGCCGACACTGATCATCTGGGTAATTTTGGCCACGGTTTGTTTTTCGCATCAACGCCAGCGGGCGGTGTTTAAACGCTATATGCAGGCCGCTTGTCGTGGTGACGTAGAGGCCTGTTTTCTGTATGCCCGTGAGCTGGATTGCACCGATTGCCTAGATGCGGTCAGTGAAAAGGAATTAGGCGCTCGGGTAGGGCAGATGGCTGCTTGGATCAACTACCGTTATTACGCCGCGGTAGCCCTGTTCCTGATAGTGTTTGGACCAGTTGGTGTGGTGTTTTACTGTACCGTACGATTCTTCGCAGAAGAGCGAAAACGGCAGGGGTTGCAGTGGCCGTTGCTACCTGGCCTGCTCTATGTACTGGATTGGCTGCCGGTAAGACTGGTCGCGTTAGGCTATGTGTTTAGCGGTCAGTTCTCGGCCAGTTTCGGGCGTTGGCGTGAATTGGCGCTGGATTGGCGCAGTCGGCCACGCAAAATTATCACTGACGTTGCAGTGGCGGCGGAGGAGATGCCAGAAGCAAGTGAGGCGCCCGTATGTGTGCGTTCCACCATTGCGCTGCTGACATTGAGTAAACGTAATTTTGTGTTGTTGTTGACGATATTGTCGTTGCTGACGATTTTTGGTTTGGTCAGGTGACTGGCATTCTCAGTGTTGGACAACCGCTCAATTGGGTGTGAAAGACAAAAAATCTTAGGCCGCGGCTATTAGACTTTTGGCTAGTGGTCGGAGCCCAAACCCTTGTTATTTAGGGTTTGCTCACACATTGTGGGTTTAGTTGACACAGATCACTGTCTGGACATTGAAAATGTGATTTGTTAAAGTGCGCTCACCTGGACGAATTGGTAAGACCAATTTACAAAATGGAGCTGAGCGCCATCATGGCTTATAGCAAAATCAGTCAGCCAAAAATATCTGACGTTATCATGAATCAACTGGAGCAGATGATTCTTGAAGGCAGCTTGAAGCCTGGTCAAAAACTCCCTCCAGAACGTGAACTGGCGTTGCAGTTCGAAGTATCTCGTCCATCCCTCAGAGAAGCTATTCAGAAGCTTGAAGCCAAAGGCTTGTTGTTACGCCGTCAAGGCGGTGGCACTTATGTCAAACAACAGTTGTGGCAGAGCATGGCCGATCCCATTGTGGAGCTAATGCAGAATGACCGTGAAAGCCAGTATGACTTGCTGGAGTTCCGTCATGCCACTGAGGGCATGATGGCCTACTTTGCCGCATTGCGTGGCACTGATACCGACATGCAGAATTTGCAAGACTGTATCATGAGGGTAGAAAAATCAACCGGGATAATCGAGCAGGCGAGTGCCATCGTCGATTTTTACCGGACCGTAGCGGAAGCCTCGCATAATATGGCGATGCTACATTTGGTACTGAGTTTAACTTCTGTGCTGCATAAAAATGTGGCCGAAAACCTTGAGCTTCTGAGCCGACGCGAAGAAGCCACCCATAAGGCTAACGAGCACCGGCGAGCCTTGCTTGCCGCTATCGTTCGTCGCGATCCTGAAGCCGCACGTGAAGCATCCAACGACCACTTGAGCTATATAGAGGAAGTCATGCTGTCGGTAAGGGAAGAAGACAGTCGGTTGCAGCGCAGCCTACGCCGTATGAAAAGCGGTGTGTAGTCTAGGCGTTTTGGGCGCCGTGGACACCGTAATCATTACTTTTTTTATCATGTATAGATAAGGACAGTGTCATGTCTGAAAATATGCTACAAGACTTGGATCCATTAGAGACTCAGGAGTGGCTGGATGCCCTGCAAGCCGTGTTGGAGCAGGAAGGTCCGGAGCGGGCACATTTCCTGCTGGAGAAGCTGATCGAGAAGGCGCGGCGTAACGGCACATATTTGCCGTACTCTGCCACCACCGCCTATGTAAACACCATTCCCGCAGGCCAAGAACCGCAAATGCCAGGCGATCAGGGACTGGAACGTCGTATCCGTGCCATCGTTCGCTGGAACGCGCTGGCGATGGTGATTCATGGTTCAAAAAAGGATCTGGAGCTTGGTGGTCATATTTCCAGCTTTGCGTCCAGTGCCACTATCTATGATGTGTGCTTTAACCATTTCTTCCGCGCCCCGAATGATAAGGATGGCGGCGACTTGGTGTACTTCCAGGGACACATTGCACCGGGGATCTACTCACGCTCCTTCCTCGAAGGCCGTCTGACCGAAGAACAACTGGCGAACTTCCGTCAGGAAGTGGATGGCAAAGGTTTGTCTTCTTACCCGCATCCGAAACTGATGCCTAACTACTGGCAGTTCCCAACCGTTTCGATGGGCTTGGGGCCGATCCAGGCAATTTATCAGGCGCGGTTCCTTAAGTATTTAACCGATCGCGGCATTAAAGATTGTTCCGAACAAACCGTATATTGCTTCCTTGGCGATGGGGAAGTGGACGAGCCGGAAGCCTTGGGGGCTATCGGTCTGGCTGCCCGCGAGGAACTGGACAATCTGGTGTTTATTATCAACTGTAACCTGCAGCGTCTGGACGGTCCTGTGCGTGGTAACGGCAAGATTATCCAGGAACTGGAAGGTGAATTCCGCGGCGCAGGCTGGGAAGTGGTCAAGGTGATCTGGGGGCGCTACTGGGATCCGTTGTTAGCCCGTGATACCAGCGGCAAACTGCTGCAGTTGATGGAAGAAACCGTCGATGGTGAATACCAGAACTGTAAAGCCAAAGGTGGCGCCTGGACTCGTGAACATTTCTTCGGCAAATATCCAGAAACGGCCGAAATGGTTGCGAACATGTCAGACGATGATATCTGGCGTTTGAACCGTGGCGGTCACGATCCGGTGAAAATCTACGCGGCATTGCAGCATGCCAAAAACACTAAAGGCCGCCCAACGGTGATCCTTGCTAAAACCGTTAAAGGTTACGGGCTAGGTGATGCCGGGGAAGGTAAAAACATTGCGCATAATGTGAAGAAGATGGACGTAGAGTCTATCCGTTACTTCCGCGACCGTTTCAATATCCCAATCCCCGATGACAAACTGGATGAAGTCCCTTTCTATCATCCAGGGCCAGATTCTGAAGAAGTGAAATATCTCAAGGCACGTCGTGAGGCTTTGGGTGGCTATCTGCCATCTCGTCGCCAGAAATTTAGTGAAGAGCTGGATATTCCGTCCCTGAAGATTTTTGACGCCGTTCTTGGCGGCTCCAACGGCCGTGAAATCTCCACCACTATGGCGTTTGTGCGAGTGTTGACCGCACTGCTGAAAGATAAAGGCATTGGCAAGAGCATTGTGCCGATCATTCCCGACGAAGCCCGTACCTTCGGTATGGAAGGTCTGTTCCGCCAAGTCGGTATTTATGCTCATGAAGGGCAGAAATACGTGCCACAGGATAAAGATCAGGTGGCCTATTACCGTGAAGACAAATCCGGTCAAGTATTGCAGGAAGGGATCAACGAACTCGGTGCCATGGCATCTTGGGTATCTGCGGCAACTAGCTACTCCGTAAACGACACCCCAATGATCCCGTTCTATATTTACTACTCCATGTTTGGTTTCCAGCGTATTGGCGATCTGGCATGGGCGGCTGGTGATTTGCGGGCCCGTGGTTTCTTGGTGGGCGGGACTTCTGGCCGCACCACGTTGAATGGTGAAGGCCTGCAGCATCAGGATGGTCACAGCCATATACTGGCGAACACCATTCCAAGCTGTATCAGCTATGACCCGACATACGGTTATGAAATTGCGGTTATCGTGCAGGATGGTATCCGCCGCATGTACGGTGAAAATCAGGAAGATATCTTCTACTACTTGACCACCATGAACGAAAACTACGTACAGCCAGAAATGCCTGCTGGCGTAGAAGATGGGATTGTCAAAGGTATCTATAAACTGGAAAGCGTCGCCGGCTCTGGCAAAGGCAAAGTACAGCTGATGGGCTGCGGCACTATTCTGGAACAGGTGCGTAAAGCTGCCCAGGCACTGGCGAAAGATTATGGCGTCAGTGCGGATGTGTTCAGTGTGACCAGCTTTAACGAACTGGCGCGTGATGGTCAGGATTGCGAACGCTGGAATATGCTGCATCCAACTGAAACACCGAAAGTGCCATACGTTGCTACCGTGCTTGGCAAAGATGCTCCGGCAATTGCCGCCAGCGATTACATGAAACTTTATGGCGAACAGTTACGCGCCTACGTGCCAACAGATTACAAGGTGCTGGGTACCGATGGTTTTGGTCGCAGCGATAGCCGCGCCAACCTGCGTCATCACTTTGAAGTCGATGCTACTTACATTGTGATTGCCGCACTGAAATCCTTGGTAGATCGCGGTGAATTACCAGTCGATGTGCTGACGAAAGCCATTGCCGAGTACGGTATTGACGCCGACAAGATCAATCCACTGTTCGCGTAAGAGGGATACAGAATGGCAGATTTAAAAGAAGTACTGGTACCCGATATCGGCGGTGATGAGGTGCAGGTGATTGAGATCTGCGCCAGTGTAGGCGATAGCCTCGCGGCTGAAGATGCCATCATTACGGTCGAAAGTGATAAGGCCACTATGGATATCCCGGCACCATTTGCCGGGGTTCTGAAAGAACTGAAAGTGGCAGTCGGTGACAAGGTGTCTGAAGGTACGCTGATTGCGTTGTTGGCCGCAGAAGGGGAAGCCGCCGCACCACAGGCAGCCAAAACTGAAGCGCCAAAAGCGCCAGCATCTAAAACCGAAGCGCCTAAAACCGATGAGTCAACAGCCAAACCTGCCACAACGGCGGCACCCGTTGCCAATGCCGCTGCTAGCGGCAGTCAGGTGATTGAGGTGACTGTACCTGATATTGGTGATGCCAAAGATGTGGATGTGATTGAAGTGCTGGTGCAAGAAGGCGACCATATTGACGCCGATGCTGGCCTGATCACACTGGAAACTGACAAAGCCACTATGGATGTGCCTGCGCCCCAGGCTGGCGTGGTGAAGTCGCTCAAAATCAAGGTGGGTGATAAGGTTTCTGAAGGCTCATTGATCCTGTTGTTGGAAGTTGCTGGCACAGCCGCTGCAACCCAAGCTGCAGCAACAACTGTTGCAGCCACGCCATCAGCCCCTGCCGCAGCCACACCGGCCGTGGCATCGGTGCAGGAGATTAAAGTGCCGGATATCGGCGGCTCTACCGATGTCGATGTGATTGAACTGTTGGTGAATGTGGGTGATGAAATTAGCGTGGACCAGGGCTTGATTACCCTGGAAAGCGATAAAGCCACGATGGAAGTACCGGCACCGGTTGCTGGTAAAGTCACTGAACTTATCGTGAAAGTTGGTGATAAAGTCTCTGAAGGCAGTGTGATTGCCAAGGTGGAAGTGAAAGGCGCGGCTGTCGCAGTATCGGCGCCAGCACCGCAGGTCGAAGCTCCCGTTGCCGAACCAGCGGCTGCCGCGCAGCCGAACCGTCCGCCCGTGCCTTATCACCCCAGTGCTGGTGTGCAGCCAACCACTGGCGTGGTGTTCGCGTCGCCGTCCGTGCGCCGTCTGGCCCGGGAGTTCGGTGTTGACTTATCGCAGGTGAAAGGCTCTGGTCGCAAAGGCCGGATCCAGAAAGAAGATGTGCAAGCTTACGTGCGTTATGAATTGTCACGGCCAAAAGCCTCTGCTGCCACAGCCGTGGGCGGTAATGGCTTGCAAGTGATTGATGCGCCGAAAGTGGATTTCAGCAAGTTTGGTGACGTGGTGGAAGTGCCACTGACGCGCATTCAAAAAATCTCCGGCCCTAATCTGCATCGTAACTGGGTGACGATTCCGCATGTGACGCAATTTGACGAAGCGGATATCACTGAACTGGAAAACTTCCGTAAACAGCAAAATGAACTGGCTGCCAAGAAAAAGCAGAATATCAAGTTCACACCGCTGGTGTTTATGATGAAGGCCGTGGCAAAAACCTTGCAGGATTTCCCGACTTTTAACTCTAGCTTGAGTCCGGATGGTGAATCGCTGATCCAGAAACAGTATTACCACATAGGGGTGGCGGTTGATACGCCTAATGGTCTGGTGGTGCCGGTATTCCGTGATGTGGACAAAAAAGGCATTGTGGAATTGAGTCAGGAACTGGCGGAGATCTCTGCCAAAGCCCGTGATGGCAAGTTAAAAGCGGCGGATATGCAGGGCAGCTGTTTCACTATCTCCAGTTTAGGCGGCATTGGCGGTACGGCATTTACGCCAATCGTTAATTACCCGGATGTGGCAATCCTCGGCGTGTCTAAGTCTGAGTTCAAGCCCAAATGGAACGGTAAGGAATTTGTGCCACGACTGATGTGCCCGCTGTCACTGTCCTATGACCACCGGGTGATTGATGGTGCATTGGCCGCTCGATTTAGCGTGACGCTGTCTAGCTATCTGTCTGACATTCGGACCTTAATTATGTAATCACTGAGGCTGACCGTTCGGGTCAGCCTTATGTTTTATTGTGATCACGGTCATGTAAAGGTTAAAATGCAGCCACTTTCAAGACGCTATAGTGGCTGAAGGCTCCAAGGTTGGGCTGGCCGTCCCGACGGACTGAAACAAATCAGAGGAAAAAATGAGTAACGAAATCAAAACACAGGTTGTGGTATTAGGTGCCGGCCCCGCAGGCTATTCAGCCGCTTTCCGTGCAGCGGATCTGGGTCTGGAAACAGTGATTGTTGAACGTTACAGCACTCTTGGCGGTGTGTGCCTGAATGTGGGTTGTATCCCTTCTAAAGCCTTGCTGCATGTGGCAAAAGTGATCGAAGAAGCCAAACACATGGCGGTTAACGGTGTCACTTTTGGTGAACCACAGCTCGACCTTGATAAGCTGCGTGCATTCAAAGACAAAGTAATTGGCCAGCTAACAGGCGGTCTGGGCGGTATGTCGAAAATGCGTAAAGTAAAGGTCGTGAATGGGTTCGGTAAATTTACCGGCCCTAACAGCCTCGAAGTGACCGCGGAAGATGGCAGTAAGACTACCGTGAATTTTGATAATGCCATTATTGCTGCCGGTAGCCGTCCGATCCAATTGCCTTTTATTCCCCATGAAGATCCGCGCATTTGGGACTCTACTGACGCGCTGGCGTTGAAAGAAGTGCCCGGTAAATTGCTGGTGATGGGCGGTGGGATTATCGGTCTGGAAATGGGTACCGTGTACTCGGCGCTGGGCAGTGATATTGAAGTGGTGGAAATGTTTGATCAGGTCATTCCTGCTGCTGACAAAGACATTGTGAAGAACTTCACCAAGCAGATCAGTAAGAAGTTCAAGCTGATGCTGGAAACCAAGGTGACAGCCGTTGAAGCCAAGAAAGATGGCATTTACGTCACCATGGAAGGTAAATCTGCGCCAGCAGAGCCAGTGCGTTATGACGCGGTGCTGGTGGCGATTGGCCGTACCCCTAACGGTAAGCTGATCGATGCTGACAAAGCGGGCGTGAAGATCGATGAACGTGGTTTTATCAACGTCGACAAGCAGATGCGTACCAATGTGCCACATATCTTCGCTGTGGGTGACATCGTTGGTCAGCCAATGTTGGCGCACAAAGGGGTGCATGAAGGGCACGTGGCAGCAGAAGTGATCTCTGGTCTGAAACACTTCTTTGACCCGAAAGTGATCCCATCTATCGCCTACACCGATCCAGAAGTGGCTTGGGTTGGTTTGACTGAAAAACAGGCGAAAGAGCAAGGGATTGCCTACGAAACGGCAGTATTCCCTTGGGCCGCCAGTGGCCGTGCGATTGCCTCCGAAGCCAGCGACGGTATGACCAAGTTGATTTTCGATAAAGAAACTCACCGTATCATTGGTGGCGCGCTGGTGGGGGTTAATGCGGGTGAACTGCTCGGCGAAATCGGTTTGGCGGTGGAGATGGGCTGTGACGCGGAAGATATCGCACTGACTATCCATGCGCACCCAACATTGCATGAATCGGTAGGATTGGCGGCAGAAATGTACGAAGGTTCTATCACTGATTTGCCAAATCCTAAGGCGACAAAGAAGAAGTAATGAGTACCGCGGTTGCTGCTGTTTGAAATTAAGAGCCCGGCAAAAAGCCGGGCTCTTATCTATCGGCACTTAGCAAAAAAGTATCCGCTGCATTTGTAAATAAAATGTATTTATATGGTATCGTTGCAATCCTCGCTTGATCTTTATCAGTACTTCCGCAGTTGTCTGGAATGAACAAACAAGCTTTAACAATAGTGGTATGCCTGTGTAGTTGGTTGCTGTTGAGCGCCTTCGCCACCGCCAGTGAGTTGGTACAACGAGTGTTCACTGCCAGAGACGGTCTGGGGAACTCGGCTATCCATGATATGGCCACCGATGACTATGGTTTTGTGTGGTTGGCAACTGAGGAAGGACTGTACCGCGTTAGTAACAATGTGGTTCGACGGGTGGACAACGAGGAGACTCAATCCCGTCTGGATGAAGAATTCTTTGTCTCGGTGACTAAGCTGGATCACCAGCATCTGCTAGCAGTGACTGAGCATAATGCCTACCTTTATGACATCAGCGAAAACGCTTTCCATCGCTTTGGTAGCCCGCAGTTATTTCCTGAGTTTGACGGTGGCTCGCTGACGGCCACTGTTGTACTGCCTGATGGCAATCTGTTGTTGCTTTCGGCTGAGGGCAAGCTCTGGCGGTTGTCCCGTGATGGGTCCCAGTTGCAAGCGTTATTCATGTTACCTGACAGTGACGATGGTCGCTGGAATCGTCTGTTGTTGCTAAAGGATGGCCGCTTATTGTTGGGCAGTGTTCACCATTTAGCACTCTATGACCAACAAGGGCAAGTCATACAAGACGAGTTGTGGAACGCCAATTCTGGCAGCTATTACAGTTTGTATCAGGACAGTCATCAGCGCGTGTGGATTTCTGGACAGGACGGCTTATACCGACTCAATCTGGATTCGCTGCACCTATCGGTAGTACCACAGATCCCATTTTTGTGTCGCATGGTGTCTGAAGACAGCAATGGCAATCTGTGGGTGGTGATCCGTGGTGGCTTGTTGAAATATTACCCGCAGGAACAGCGTATCGTTTCCTACAAAGATCAGCTAAAACAACGGGCGGGGATCGACAGCCCCAACAAAATACTGATTGATAGCCACGGATTGTTGTGGGTGTCCGGGACGGGTAACCCTCTAGCAATCCTTGCCGAAAAGCCGGCCTTTTTGCTGGATAGCATCACTAATAATGCGGCAGTGGACATAGATACCGTTTGGTCTGTTGCGGCAGATAAACAGTATTTATGGCTTGGCAGTAACGGTGGGATATTCCGTATCAATCTACAGACTAAGGCCGCTGACAGATTTGTGCTTGAAGGGCTCGAACCCAGCGACAGCATCTACCACATTGATGCTATTAGCCCTGAACAGTGGTTGCTGTCCACTACCAACGGTTTGTTTGTGTTTGATAAAGAAGCCAAACGAGGTCATCGTTTGTTTACGCCTGAGCAACCCGATGGCGCCTTGAACCACAAGACTATTTTTAATGTGCTCCATGAAGGCGCGCAGTGGTGGTTTGCCACTAATCATGGACTATATCACTGGGTGCAGGGGGGAAAGGTGGAACCGGTGCCTCTGCCAGATATTGCCACTACGCAGAAGCGCCTCATCGTATTTGGCCTCTACCGCGATAAGCAACACCGTTTGTGGGTCGGCGGTAATAAATTCCTGGGCTATTTCAATGCAGACGGTGGCTTTCAACAGGTGGAGGGGCACGATAATGACGTCCTGAAAACCACTATGGTGAATCAGATCCTGCAGATAGATGATGAGCATTTCTGGATTGGCACCCGCAGCAAGGGAATGTTGGAATTCAACCTCAACACGTCAGAAATTCGCAGCCTTGATCAGGCTTGGCAAGTGGATTGTGATGGGGTGTATTTCGTTACCGATACCCAGGATTTCCGCATAGTAGGTTGCCCGAAAAAAATTATCCGACAGCAAAAACAGAGTGGAGAACTGCTGGTGATAGGCGCTACGGATGGTTTGATAGCGCAGGAACTCAACGAGGGAGCGTTCTATTATGACGCTTCTCGCGGTCTGTATGTCGGTACCCCGGAAGGGGTGATGTTGCTTGATGTGCCCAGTATGAAAAACCGCATAGCGGATGTCGGCGTGGTCATGGAGTCAGTATCGGTTTATTACGATAACCGCACCCAGGTGAGCATAGTGCCACATCCAAACATGCAGATTGCGCCGGGGGCCAAGCTCATCAGTTTTCAATTATCCAACAGTAACTTCCTCGGCGAAGCTGCCACCAGTATCAAGTACCGATTAAGTGAACCGGGCCATCACCAACCTGGCAACTACGTGTTGCTGGAAAACCAGTCGCAAATCAATTTGGCTGGTTTGGACGGTGGTGACTACAAGCTGGAAGTACTCGGGCGGATTAACGGCGTTTGGAATGATACACCGGTCGTGTTCCCGTTTGAGGTGCAGATCCATTGGTGGGAAACCCGTTGGTTCAAGGCGTTGTGGCTGCTGTCATTACTGGCAGCGTTGAGTGGCGTTATTATCTATCGCCACCGACAAGTATCACGTTTTCGTCAAGTAAACCAAGCACTTAAAGAGAGTGATGAGCGGTTGCGGCAGTCGTTGCGTGGCAGTGATTCTGACCTGTGGGAGTGGCATCGGCAAGATAACAGCTTTTACCTCGATAATCACGGCAATGTGCTTGGTATGGATAGTGAGCAGCTCACTATCCGTTTTGGTGGTTTTCCTATACACCCGGACGATCGCCCGCGGGTGGAACAGCAGTGGCAGCAATTGCTCGAGGGCAAGGCCGATAGCTTTGATGCGGAATATCGTTACCTGCGGCAAAATGGCCGCTGGGGCTGGATTAAAGTCAGAGGACGGCCGATAAGTTGGGAACCGGATACCGGTGCAGTGCTGAAAGTGGCTGGTATTTATAGCGAAGTGTCAACGGCAAAACGTCTGGAGAGTGAAGTCAGCCTGCTGGCAAGAGCGTTTGAAAATACCTCTGAAGGGGTGCTGATCCTTGATGCTAATGAGTTCATCGAGGTGGCAAACCATGCCGCAGAAAAGCTGGTAGGGATCAGCCGTCAGGAGATGGCGGGGAAGAAAATTGGCGAGGTGATGTCCTCTGGTGACTCGCTGCCCGCCACCGTTGCGCCGCTACTGCAGCAAAGTAGCTCCTGGACTGGCGAGCGCGAGTTGAAGAGCCGCAATCGCAATAGTTTCCCAGTTTGGCTGAATGTCTCGTCAATGACGGATAGTTTTCAGCAAATTAGACATTATGTTATTGTTTTCTCTGATATTACAGATAGAAAGCAGTCAGAGGCCGAGCTGCGTAAACTGGCCAATTATGATGTGCTAACCGGATTACCCAATCGCAGCCTATTTGCCAATCGCCTAGAGCAGGCCATTGCCCGTGCCAGCAAGGATAACAGCAAATTAGCGCTGTTGTTTCTCGATCTCGACCGCTTTAAGCAAGTGAATGACTACTATGGGCACAGTATGGGCGATGCCTTGCTGGTGGAAGCCTCCAACCGTCTGCAATCTGTGTTGGATGACGGGCAAATTCTTTGCCGTTTCGGTGGTGATGAATTCGTGATCTTGGTCAATACCGGCGACGTTGACCTGATTAATCGCCTGTGTGAGGCATTGTTATCACAGATTGCCAGACCTTTCAGGCTGTATGGCCGAGAGTTTTTTGTCTCCACCAGTATTGGCATCAGTATCTGGCCAGATGATACCGAGCAACCAGAAAATCTCATCAAAAACGCTGATCAGGCGATGTATCACGCCAAAGATCAAGGCCGTGGTAATTTCCAGTATTATTCCCGAGAGCGTAACGCCGAAGCGCTATATCACATGCGTTTGGAAGGTGATTTACGCCGTGCCATTGAAAACAACGAATTTGAACTCTGGTATCAGGGGCAGTTTGATGTTTTGCAAGGCGATAAGTGTATTGGTGCCGAAGCGTTACTACGTTGGTGCCATCCACAGGATGGTTTTATCCCGCCTGATATCTTCATCAAGGTGGCGGAAAGTTGCGGTTTGATTATTGATATTGATCGTTGGGTAATGCAGCGGGCGTGTATGGATGGCGCGCGTTTGTGCCAGCAGTTGAAACACCAGAATTTCAGTATCTCCATCAATGTCAGCGCCGTACATTTCCGGCAACCAGACTTTATCGATTTTGTGTTGCAGACGCTGCGGCAGACCGGAATGCCGCCACAGCGCTTGACGCTGGAAATTACCGAAGGGGTGCTGATGAAGGAGCTGCAAATTGCGCAGCAGCATTTACAGCAGCTACGGCAACACCACATTGAGGTAGCCATTGATGACTTCGGTACTGGATATTCCTCTTTGGCCTATCTGCGAAATTTCCAGGTAAATGCCTTGAAAATTGACCGCTCCTTTCTGACGGATATCGCCTCTAACACCGCCGACCAAGCAATTGTCAGCAGTATTATCGAGCTGGCTCGAAATTTGAAACTCAGCGTGGTCGCCGAAGGCGTCGAATCCAAGGCGCAGTTGGAGCAAGTATTTAGTCGTGGCTGTTATGTTATTCAGGGCTATTACTTTGCCAGACCGGTACCACTGGTGATGCTGGAGCAACAATTTCTGCAAGTGAACTTAGCATAAGTCCTCGCTTTGTGGATTTTTTTGCAAGGTATCTCTGTTAAGATATGCCGGTCATTTGCTGAACAGTACTCTTGCCGACATGTCATCACTTTTTCGCCTAATCGCCTTTTGCATTTTGAGTTGTATTTTTAGCGCTGTCGCCGCTGATCGTCCTAAAATCGGCCTAGTATTGAGTGGCGGCGGCGCCAAAGGTGCCGCTCACGTCGGGGTACTGAAAGTCCTCGAAGCGCACCATATTCCCATAGATTACGTTGCAGGAACCAGCATCGGCGCCTATGTCGGTGGCATGTACGCATTAGGCTACAGTGCCAACGAGATCGAAGCTTTGATGATGAAGCAAAACTGGTCCAGCGGTTACTCTGATCTGATCCCCCGTGAGCAACTGGCTTACCGCGAGAAACAAAACCGCGATCAGTACAATATTCCGCTTAACCTCGGCATCCGCGATGGCGAAATGCAGGCTCCAAGTGGCGTCTTACTCGGGCAAAGCATGTCTCGTCTGTATCGGAATACCACCGGATTAGTGCCGGAATACAGCAGTTTTAACGACTTAGCTATACCGTTCAGAGCGGTCGCCACCGATCTAGAAACCAGTCGCGCAGTTATCCTCAGTCGCGGCAGTTTGGTGCAGGCGATGCAAGCATCGGCCACGGTGCCAGGCGCGCTACAACCGGCGGTGATTGATGGCAAAATTCTGGTTGACGGTGGTATTGCCAACAACATGCCGGTGGACGTGGTGAAATCCATGGGCGCCGATATTGTCATTGCCGTCGATATTGGCTCTGAACTGGTAAAAAAGGATCAGCTCAATGGTGCCGTAGCTGTGCTAAACCAGTTATCCACTATGCTGACGCAAGCAAGCACCGAGCGGCAAAAGCAGTTACTCACTGACCGTGATGTCCTGATCCGGCCGAATATTGATTTGTTGAGTACTACCGATTTTTCCGATATGCCAAAGGCGCTGAAGGCCGGTGAAGTCGCGGCGAGCCGGTTGCTGCCACAACTGCAACATCTGGAAATGTCCGCGGCGGAATATCAGGCTTATGTACAACATAAGAAAGCCATCTCCGGGAAATGGCTGGATAATGTGCAACGGCCAGTGACCCAGATTGTGTATCACAATGATGCCAAAGTCAGTCACTCAATGCTGACGGAAGTACTGGGAATTAAAGTGGGTGATGTAGTTGATAAGCAGCAGTTAGATGATGCTATCAACCGGCTGTACTCATTGGACAAATTTGAGCGAGTGAGTGCGGAATTTGAAGATACCGACGAAGGACGGGTCCTGACCGTCACCACTAAAGCTAAGTCTTGGGGACCGAATTACGTTCAGTTGGGCTTTAACTGGGAAGACGATTTCTCAACCAATTCGGCGGTGACTCTGGATTTGGCACTGACGCTGACAGATTTGACTGAAAATGGCGGTGAATGGCGTAACGAGCTCAAGCTTGGCTTTGAGAAATTGCTGGCAACAGAGTTTTATCAGCCGTTAGATGCTAACCAGAAATCCTATAGCCGTGCCCGCTATCAATATGAAGAAAAAACCTGGGATGTGTTCAATTCTGACGTGCTGTATTACCAGTTGGATCGCAGCAGCCATCGGGCAGATTTGGGGATTGGTTACAACTATCTACCTCAGGGTATTTTGGAGTTGGGCTTAACGGCGGAGTCCGGTCGGCTGTCTAGTCCGGTAATGCTGGGTGACATCGATTTCACCACTTACGGTGGCTATTTCAAGTTGGGTTATGACTCACTGGACAACATCAGTTTCCCTACTTCGGGGAACCGCGTGACCTTGAATGTTTTCTTGCGTGATGAAAAATACAACGGTGCCTTGGTTTCTGGACCGGAGCGTTCCTTGCAGATCCAGGCTGACTGGAAAGGGGTTGTCAGCGTGCGCAGCCACTCTTTTGTTGGCAAAGCCTCCTATGCGTCTGTCGATAAAGCGGGCGATGACAACTTTACTATTTATGTGTCTGATCTCGGTGGTTTCCTTAATCTTTCTGGTTATCACAAAGACTCGTTAGCCGGTGCACAGAAGCTGTTTGGCGCCTTTATCTACCAATACGACTTGGGACGTGATGCTTTGGGGATGAAAGACTATCCCCTCTATCTGGGAGCCAGTATCGAAGCGGGCAATGTCTGGGGCGTTGGTGAGCATGTGGCGCTGAATGATCTAGTGTATGCGGGCAGCCTCTATTTGGGCACCTATACGCCACTCGGACCTGCTGCTTTGGGCATCGGTGTCAGTGACGATGGGGAGCAGGCCATGTATCTATTCATCGGCAAAAATTTCTGATGCCCGTTTCATAGATCCTTACAAAAATCGGCTACAGACCGGATAGTGGCGATGCTAAGGTGTCAGGCTGCTATCCTTGTTATACTTTTTACCGGAGAACGGGAACACAATGAATAAAATAAGCACTTTGGCAGTGGGGATTGCCTTAAGCTTGGGATTGGCATCCTGTGCCAGTGAACCAACGCAACCGGTGGCGCAGACACAGGTTGAAGTGAAGAAAGTTTCTGGCATTGAAACGGAAAACTTTGATCCACAAGTACGCTTTCAAGATGACCTCTATTACAGTGTCAACGGTAAGTGGCTGCAGCGCACTAAGATCCCGGCTGACAAATCCAACTATGGTGCTTTCAGTGTCCTCTATGAGAAAAGTCAGGCCGCGTTAAAACAGATTGTTGAAGAAGCCGCGGCTAAACCAGATAAAGCCAAAGGCAGTGCCGAGCAGAAAATCGGTGACTTCTACACCGCTTACATGAATACCGCCAAGGTGGAGCAACTGGGTATCGCACCATTGAAAGGTCAATTAGCCGATGTCGCTGCGATTTCCAGTTATGCGGATGTGGCCGGGGTGATGGGCAAGTTGCTCACTTCTGGCAGCAGTATTCCGTTTGGATTTTACGTGAACAACGATGCTAAAAATTCTAGCCAGTATGCGGTTTATCTCTATCAGGCGGGACTGACGCTACCGGATCGAGATTACTACCTGAAAGATGACGCAAAGTTCAGTGCTAACCGTGACGCTATGCGCAAGTATGTACGTGATTTGCTGCATGCTGCTGGTTATGCCCATGCCGACAACGCCGCCGCGAACGTTGCCAATATCGAACTGGCAATTGCCAAAAACCAGTGGACCCGGGTTGAATCACGCGATGCCAACAAAGCCTACAACAAGATGACCGTGGCGCAGATCCAGAAACTGACGGGTAAGTTTGATTTTGCGGCGTTTGTCTTAGGCAGTGGTTTGGCGGGTAAGACCAACGACATCATTGTGCGTCAGCCGTCTTACTTTGAGAAATTTGGGACCGAGTTTGAAAAATTCCCAGTATCGGCATGGAAAGATTATTTGGCGTTCCACTTGGTTGATAGTTACGCCGAACTGTTGAGTAAAAAATTTGCCGATTTGCACTTTGCCTTTCACAGCAAGACGCTGATGGGGATTGAACAACAAGAACCGCGTTGGAAACAGGCCGTTGACGGTGCTGATAACGTGATAGGCGAACTAGTGGGTAAAGAGTATGTTGCCCGCAATTTCAAACCTGAAGCGAAAGTCCGTATGGAAAGCATGATCCACAACCTGATCAAAGGGTTTGAAGTCAGCATCAACGAACTGGAGTGGATGACACCCGCAACGAAAAAAGCCGCCCAAGAAAAACTGTCTAAGTTCACCTACAAAATTGGTTATCCAGATAAGTGGAAAGACTATAGCAAGCTGGAGATCAAAGCCGATGAACTGGTAGGCAACTACCAACGTGCTGCCCATTTTGAGACCCAGCAAATGCTGGACAAAATCGGTAAGCCCGTGGACCGCACCGAATGGCATATGACACCGCAGACGGTAAACGCTTACTACAGCCCAGTGGGTAACGAGATTGTGTTCCCCGCAGCTATTCTGCAACCGCCATTTTTCAATATGGATGCCGATGATGCGGTCAACTACGGCGGGATTGGCGCTGTTATTGGCCATGAGATCAGCCATGGTTTTGACGACCAAGGCGCCAAATACGATGGCAATGGGAACCTGCGTAACTGGTGGACCGATAAAGACCGTGAAGAGTTTCAGAAACGTGGTCAGGCGCTGGCAGCGCAATACAACGCTTTTGAGCCACTGCCTGGCAAACATGTCAACGGTGAGCTGACCTTAGGGGAAAACATCGGAGACCTCGGCGGTTTGACCGTGGCCTTACGCTCCTATCATCTGAGCTTGAATGGCAAAGAAGCACCCGTGATGGATGGTCTGACCGGCGATCAGCGTTTCTTTATCGGCTGGTCTCAGGTGTGGCGCCGTAAATATCGCGACGAAGAGCTGGTGCGCCGTTTGTTGACTGACCCGCACTCACCCAGCCATTACCGGGCGATGGGAACCCCACGTAACGTGGAAGGTTTTTACAAGGCATTTGATCTGAAGCCAACTGACAAAGAGTTTTTACCAGAAGATAAACGCGTGAAAATCTGGTAACGGAACTCAGTGATAATAAGTACCAAAGCCAGACCTTGTGTCTGGCTTTTTGCTGGTCCACCTACTTCAGTAGGGTGTTATCAGTTAGCCTGGAGTGCTTTTGCTCTGGTGACACAGGCGTTGCAGCAAGGCAGGTAGTGCCAACAGATCTGTCGCTTGGTGGTGGGCTGCTGCCCAACGCGGATCCTGACGCTGCGACACTGCTGGGACGATCAGCGTTTGCATCCTGGCTGCACGGGCGGCAATCAGGCCGTTAAAGGAATCCTCCACTGCCAGACAGCAACTCGGCGCAACCCCCAGCGCTGCGGCGCAGCGCAGATACACTTCAGGATGAGGTTTACCGTAGGGTAACTGCTCAGCGCTTTGGATAACATCGAAACATTCGCGGATCTGTAATGTGTCCAGCACCGCATCAATAATATCGGTTGAGGAAGAGGTGGCCAGACCCACCTTCAGGTGATACTGGTGGCATGCGTTTAGGGCTTCATGTACACCGGCCATCGCGGTCGCATCGCGCCGGATGTAGTGGATGACTTGTTCGATAATATAGTCGGCCATCGCCGCGGTATCAAAATCATCGGCTGGGAAGCGTCGATACCAGTATTCTGCCACCTCGTCGATGCGCAGACCGGTAGTTTGCGCAATTTCTTCACGGGAGATGGCAAACCCTTTGCCACTGAGTACGTCAAATTCAGCCTGTTGCCACACAGGCTCGGAGTCAACTAATACGCCATCCATATCAAAAATGACCGCCTGTAGTGGAGACATTTCCATGAGGGATTCCCTATGAACTATTGGTTGTTGGTAGCAGTGTATGACAGACAATGAAGAGTCGAAAACACTACTGTTACTGAATGACGTGACAGTAATTCACTATATTGGACGTAAATGATTAATTTTCAAACTATTGTCTAATATCATTCTTGGATGCCACACCTTAGTTTATTCTGCGCCCATAAATTTACCCCCACGAATGATGTGGTTCTTGTGTGATCTGATTCATACTTTTGCAAAGCTGTAGTATACTTCTGCGCGGAAAATAAGGGTCGAATCTGTGGGACTGCCCACGCCTGAGCGGGCAGTCGTTAGAGCGCCAAACAAAGAGGAACGTTGCCGTGCTAGAAGCATATCGTAAACACGTTGCAGAGCGTGCTGCCGAGGGTGTTGTCCCCAAACCGCTGGATGCCCACCAGGTAGCCGAACTGGTTGAACTGGTAAAAAATCCACCTGCTGGTGAAGAACAATTTATCCTGGATCTGCTAGAAAATCGTATTCCCCCTGGTGTAGATGAAGCCGCTTATGTGAAAGCTGGCTTTCTGGACGCCGTTGCCAATGGCTCGGTCACTTCTCCTATCCTAAGTGCTGAACACGCGGTAGAGCTACTGGGCACTATGCAAGGTGGTTACAATATCGAACCGCTGGTGCGGTTTCTCGATAACAACAAACTTGCACCATTGGCCGCTAAAGCTCTGTCGCACACCCTGTTGATGTTTGATGCTTTCCACGATGTGGTGGAAAAAATGCAGGCGGGTAACAGCTATGCCAAACAGGTAGTGGAATCTTGGGCTGACGCCGAATGGTTCCTCAGTCGTCCTAAACTGGCCGACAAAATCACCCTCACCGTATTTAAAGTCCCTGGCGAAACCAATACCGATGACTTGTCACCCGCCCCTGACGCCTGGTCACGGCCGGATATTCCACTGCATGCGCTGGCGATGTTGAAAAATGCCCGTGATGGCATTGTACCGGACCAGCCCGGTGCCGTTGGCCCTATCAGCAAAGTGGCAGAGCTCAAGACCAAAGGTTTCCCTCTGGTTTATGTGGGTGACGTTGTTGGTACTGGCTCCTCTCGTAAGTCGGCCACTAACTCAGTGTTGTGGCTGATGGGCGATGACATCCCATTTGTGCCTAACAAACGTGCTGGTGGGTTCTGCTTTGGTGGTAAGATTGCCCCTATTTTCTTCAACACCATGGAAGATGCGGGTGCATTGCCGGTTGAGCTGGATGTTAGCAATATGGAGATGGGTGACATTATCGATGTATACCCATACGAAGGTGTAGTGAAGCGTCACGGCAGTGATGAAGTGATCTCAACTTTTGAGCTGAAAACCGAAGTGTTGCTGGATGAAGTTCGTGCAGGTGGTCGTATTCCGCTGATCATTGGTCGCGGTCTGACAGATAAAGCCCGGGAAACTCTGGGATTAGCTGCTTCCGAGGTATTTGTACGTCCGGCAGTGGTGGCTGATTCTGCTAAAGGTTTCACCCTGGCGCAGAAGATGGTGGGTAAAGCCTGTGGCGTTGCCGGTATCCGTCCCGGCCAATATTGCGAACCCAAGATGACCTCCGTCGGTTCTCAGGACACTACCGGTCCGATGACCCGCGATGAACTGAAAGACTTAGCATGTCTGGGCTTTAGTGCCGACTTAGTGATGCAGTCTTTCTGCCACACTGCGGCTTATCCAAAACCTGTGGATGTGAATACCCATCACACCCTGCCTGACTTCATTATGAATCGTGGCGGCGTATCACTGCGTCCCGGTGACGGAGTCATCCACTCTTGGTTGAACCGTATGCTGTTGCCTGACACTGTTGGTACCGGTGGTGACTCCCATACCCGTTTCCCGATTGGTATCTCATTCCCCGCTGGCTCTGGTCTGGTGGCCTTTGCGGCGGCGACTGGGGTAATGCCGCTGGATATGCCAGAATCAGTGCTGGTACGCTTTTCCGGTAAAATGCAGCCAGGGATCACGCTGCGGGATCTGGTACATGCTATCCCCCATAAAGCGATTGAAATGGGCTTGCTGACCGTAGAGAAGAAAGGTAAGAAAAATATTTTCTCTGGCCGAATTCTAGAAATTGAAGGTCTGCAACATCTGAAAGTAGAGCAGGCATTCGAACTGTCAGACGCCTCTGCGGAGCGCAGCGCTGCGGGCTGTACTATCAAGCTTGATAAAGAGCCGATCATCGAATACCTCAACTCCAACATCGTCATGCTGAAATGGATGATTGCTGAAGGTTATGGCGATCGTCGTACGCTGGAACGCCGTATCAAAGGTATGGAAGAGTGGTTGGCAAATCCGAGTCTGATGTCTGCCGATGCGGATGCTGAGTACGCTGCAGTTATCGACATTGACCTCAATGAGATCAAAGAACCGATTCTGTGTGCCCCTAACGATCCTGATGACGCTCGTCTGTTGTCAGAGGTCGCCAACACCAAGATTGATGAAGTGTTTGTTGGCTCTTGTATGACCAATATCGGTCACTTCCGTGCCACTGGTAAAGTTCTGGATAAGTTTGCCAAGACACTGCCAACACGGTTGTGGATTGCGCCACCCACCAAGATGGACAAAGATCAACTGACGGAAGAGGGTTACTACGGCATTTTCGGTCGTGCAGGTGCTCGCATTGAAATCCCCGGCTGTTCCTTGTGTATGGGTAACCAGGCTCGTGTCGCTGATGGGGCAACGGTTGTTTCGACATCTACTCGTAACTTCCCGAACCGTTTAGGGACTGGTGCTAATGTGTTCCTTGCCTCTGCGGAACTCGCCGCCGTTGCTGCACTGCTCGGTCGTCTGCCGACTGCCGAGGAATATCAGGAATATGCTAAGGAAATTGATGCAACAGCCGCCGATACTTATCGTTATCTGAACTTTGACAAGATCGGCTCTTATACTGAAAAAGCGGGGAAAGTGATTTTCCAAGCAGCGGTATAAGCTAAAAGCGATATCTCAAATAAAAAGCCAGCGTTAACGCTGGCTTTTTTGTGCTGATAGTTATACCGCCGGTTGCACGGGTTCGTGACGCTGCAACCAGTAGGCGTATAGCACTTGTAACAATCTGTCTTCCAACTGCAAGCGGGTTTCCAGTGTATTGACCAGCTCTGCCAGATCATCATCCAGCTCGTACAACATGTCGTCATTTTCCACTTCGGCATACTTATCAATAAAGTCCAGCATAGCGTCAGTGGTTTCCAACAGCTTAGGCATCAGTTGATCCGTGAGCTTTTGCCCTTCAGGAAAAGAATGCATGATTTGGTTGATAACACGGAAGTGACATTCAGAAATGTAATCTACGAGGTGTTCACAAAACAGATGCACCTGCGACACGCTAGGCAGGCTGTTATCGTGTTTGCTGGGAGGAATGCCCGCGAGTTTAAAGTACTGGCTCAGCAATTCTCGTCGGTTGTACAGCCAGCGATCAATCAATCGGCTGGAACCGCCCCATTTTTGTTCTGCCAGTTCGAGCTTTGTCAGCATAATGACACTCCTTCCCCGCCTAGAATAATGTAAATTTAGGCGATTCGGGTCATGCTTGGCAACCTAAACAGATCCGACAAGCGACTAAAGTCTATTCATCAAGCACTTGCTACCAATTTTTGGGTAATAAAAAGCCCAGCAGTAGAGACTACAGCTGGGCGAGGAAAATGTTGACGGGCCCGATGTGGCGAGCTTCTTGATTGTTCTTGCTAGCGCAGGCTTTTTATACCAAAGGGGGGGGGCTGGTGCAACTGTTTTCAGACCAACAAAAGGTCTACTTTTCTTTTTGCCACTGGTTTGTCGCGAGTCCGTGATCTGCGGCAGATTATGCTCATCAGACACATCTTTTCTTTCTGGAAATATCCATGTTTGGGGTCACAGAAATTCGGTTGGGGAGGTTACATTATTGTGGCAAATGCTAAACTACCGCCCCAGCGAATCCCAAATTAACCTGTAGGAACAGCCAAATGGCAGAATTGAAGAACGATCGTTATTTGCGTGCCTTATTGAAACAGCCTGTTGATGTGACTCCGGTATGGATGATGCGTCAGGCGGGACGTTACTTGCCTGAATATCGCGCTACCCGTGCTCAGGCTGGCGATTTTATGGCATTGTGCCGTGATGCTGATCTGGCGTGCGAAGTGACGCTGCAACCATTGCGTCGTTTCAAATTGGACGCTGCAATTCTGTTTTCCGATATTCTCACCGTACCGGATGCAATGGGACTCGGGTTATATTTCGAAGCTGGTGAAGGCCCACGTTTCGAACGTAAAGCTGACTCGATGGCAGCCATCAAGGCATTGGCGGTTCCAGATCCTGAGCAGGAATTAGGGTATGTGATGAAAGCTGTCAGCACCATCCGCCGTGAACTCAAAGGTGAAGTACCGTTAATCGGATTCTCAGGCTCTCCCTGGACCTTGGCGACCTATATGGTTGAAGGCGGTTCCAGCAAGACTTTTGAGCAGATCAAACGGATGATGTACGCTGAGCCTGCAGCATTGCACTTGTTGCTGGATAAGTTGGCCGATGCGGTTACCCTGTACTTAAATGCGCAGATCGCCAATGGCGCACAGGCGGTGATGATATTTGATTCTTGGGGTGGTGCCTTATCCCATACAGCGTATCGTGAATTTTCACTGCGTTATATGCAGAAGATTGTGGATGGTTTGACCCGCGAGGTAGACGGTCGCCGAGTACCGGTGACGTTGTTTACCAAAGGCGGCGGTTTGTGGCTGGAAGCCATGGCGGAGAGTGGTTGTGATGCGCTGGGGCTGGACTGGACCATCGATATTGCCGAAGCACGCCGTCGCGTGGGTGATAAGGTGGCATTACAGGGCAATATGGATCCTTCCATGCTATATGCGCCTATCCCACGGATTGAAGAAGAAGTTGCCAGTATTCTCGCCGGATTTGGTGAAGGTTCAGGCCATGTATTCAACTTAGGCCACGGCATTTCACAGCATGCAGATCCCGCCCATGCCGAGGCGTTTGTGAATGCGGTACACGAGATGTCACGCAAGTACCATAAATAATTGGACATTATAAATTAAAGGCCCGTTCGCGGGCCTTTATTGTTTAATTATATTAGAGTTCACACTTTTTCGATTTCTGCAAAAACGCTGTTGATTCCAATGCGCTAAATCAAAAAAAATCCTTCCTCAATCAGGCATGATGCGCTGGTTTTTTGTCGGCCAGTGTTGCTTGCATCAGCTTAGCTCACGGCCTTGCCACTGGTTATTTAGCACCATGTATATCGGCAATCGGATTCGGCTTTTTATTGGTGCATTCTGCATCCCAGCGTTGCTAGCAGCAACCTATTGTCTGCATCTATGGTTTCAGCATGGTATGCAGTTACATCAGCAGCAGATGTTGCTGCAGGATGTCACTCGCATCCAGCAACGTATCAACGCAGATCTGTTGCGGCTGCAGCAATTGTTGATGTTGTACGCACCCATGGCGGAACAGTCAGAGGTGAAGCGTGCCTGGGAACCGTTGCTGGGCGGGCATGGTATCAATTTGTTTATCTTCCGCCAGCAGTTGCAACAGGTTCTGGGCGGCCAGTTTCCGACGGCAAGACAACTGTCAAGTCAGTTACAGCATCCCACCTGGCTGGAATCGCAAGGTGGCGGTATTTTGTTTATTGACCAACAACCCGTAATGCTGGGGTATTTGCATCTGTCGGATGGACAGTTGTTGTTGGCCACTCATTGGTTGAATCCAAATTATCTGCAGGCTTTAGAAGGTGAGAACATTGTCGAGCTAAGACAACTACAACCCTTTAGTGCTCTGCCACAATCGCATCCGACCACCTTTAGTCAGCAATTATCTTTACCTTCGTTAGGCCGTGACTTGGTCATGCTGGAAGTTCGCATGCCGTCACAACCGACATCATTGATGCAATGGCATAACCTGCCAGTTTTGATCATCCTGCTGGGAGCGGCTTTGCTGGTGTTACTAGGCTATGGGTGGTTGCGCTTTAAATTGCTAGCGCCATTTTCACGGCTGATGGCGGAACTGGAGCAGATAGACCCGAGTGCGCGTAATCCCAAGCGGTTAAGTGGTGAGGGCGGTGCCGAATTTGCAGTGTTAGCGGATCGGATCAATGAGTTATTGCTGCGTAACAGTCGTCACAAAGAGCGCTCTCGTATCACCTTGGAATCTATTGCTGAAGCGGTGTTGCTTACCGATCGTCACGCTCGCATCATTTATCTCAACCCCCAGGCTGAAAAATTACTCGGTATCGGCCGACGACAGGCATTAAAGGCGACACTCGGAGAACTGTTCGACAGTGCCAATAGTTTGGACGCTGAAATCAAACAGTTTATGTCGACCGGAAGCCGACAGGCCGAGCACCGCAAGATGAAGTTGGTATTGTCAAAGCCGCAAATCCTCGATCGCGCTTTGAGTAATCTATGCGATGCAGATGGTGAAATTATCGGTTCTGTCATTGTGTTACGTGACATTACTGAAGAGGAACAACTGAAACAACAGTTACAGCGCAAAGCCGCTTATGACACCACTACCGGTTTACTGAATCGCGGCGCTTTCGAAGAACAACTCCCACAGTTTGTGGCACATGCGCGCTCGTTAGCCGTGTGTTATCTGGATCTGGAGCAGTTTAAGCTGATTAACGATAACTGCGGCCATGATGCGGGCGATAGGATGCTGGGGCTGGTGGCAAAAACCATTGCGGCTGAAGTGACAGGTCAGGAACTGCTAGCGCGTCTGGGAGGGGATGAATTTGGCTTGGTCATTCGCGACCGCACGCCTGTTGATGTTACTCGGCTGCTGAAGCGGATAACACAGCAGGTACACTTACAGACCGTGCATCATCAAGGGATCCATTATCGGGTTGGTGTGAGCATTGGTGTGGCGTTTTGCCAGAATGACTCCCGCTGTGTGGATGAATTGCTTAAAGATGCTGATATCGCCTGCATTGCCGCCAAACGTAAGGGGTGCAACCAGATCCACATCTTTGATTGTCATAATCAGGAATTAGCTTACGAGCGCAACGCTCCCCAGTGGGCGTTACGTATTACCCGCGCTATTGAAGCGCATGAGTTATTGCTGTACTTCCAACCCATTCGTAATCTGAACGGCCGTAGCCAGCGGCAACGGTTGGAGATTTTGTTGCGTATTAAAGGGGATAATGGTCGAATTTTACCACCCGCACAATTTATTGCCGCGGCCGAGCGTTTCAAGCTGATGCCTGAAGTAGATCGAGAAGTGATCCGTATGGCTTTTGATTGGCTGGCGATGCATCGGTCGTTGAGCCAAGAAATTTCCATGTCTATCAACCTGTCCGCTAACAGTCTGGGGGCCGACGGGATGCTGGAATACATCGCCGAGCAGCAGGAGTTGTACGCAATTCCCAGCCACTGTATCTGTTTCGAAATCACTGAAACCAGCGCCATCCAGAATCGGCAACGGGCGATGGAAATGCTCAAGGCCATGCGTAAATTGGGATTTTCGCTGGCGCTAGATGATTTTGGCAGTGGCTTTGCTTCATACGGTTATCTGCGTGAGTTGCCGGTGGATTATGTGAAAATTGATGGTTGTTTTGTACGTCAATTAGCGGGGAATGACCGCGATTATGCCATTGTGAAATCGATCCATGATGTGTGTCGTACCATGGGAATTGAGACGGTTGCGGAGTTTGTCGAATCTCAGGCGATTATCGATAAACTCAATGAGATAGGCATTGATTATGCGCAGGGCTATGCCATCGGCTATCCTAAACCCTTACAACAGTTTAGCTTGCTAGGCACAGGATTGCGGTTGGTGAAGGCTAACACAGCTACAACAGATATCGAGGCCGCCACCAGTGTCTAGCGAAAAAAACCGAAGCGAGCCCTTCGGTTTTTTCGGTGACAGTGTTATCGGGGGCTGTTGCGATTACTGCTGTTTTTCGCGGGCAATAGCCCGATAACCGATATCGGTACGGAAATACACATCATCCCAGTGAATTTCCTCCACCAGCGCATAAGCGGCTTTCTGCGCTGTGGTGACTGTGTCTCCCAGCGCGGTAGCACATAGCACCCGACCACCGTTGGTTACCACATGGCCGTCTTGCATTTTTGTCCCGGCGTGGAACACTTTCGCGGTCGCATTGCCGAGGCTCAATCCCTCAATCACATCACCTTTGCGATAGTTGTCTGGATAGCCACCAGCAGCCAAAACCACGCCAACTGCCGCACGGGCATCGTACTCAGCCGTTACCTGATCTAACTCACCACGACAGGCCGCTAAGCACAAAGACACCAGATCAGATTGCAACCGCATCATAATGGGCTGGGTTTCTGGATCGCCGAAACGGCAGTTGTATTCCAGCACTTTGGCGGTGCCATCAGCAGCAATCATTAGCCCGGCGTACAGGAAACCAGTATATACGTTACCTTCCGCGGCCATGCCATCAACAGTCGGGCGGATGACATTCGCCATGACCCAGTCGTGGATTTCTGGCGTAACCACTGGCGCTGGCGAATAAGCTCCCATGCCACCGGTATTAGGGCCATGATCGGCATTATCGCGGGCTTTATGATCCTGACTGGTCGCCATAGGCAGGATATGTTCGCCATCCACCATCACGATAAAACTGGCTTCTTCACCTTTAAGAAACTCTTCGATGACCACTCGGGAGCCCGCTTCCCCGAATTTATTCCCCGCCAGCATATCATCAATAGCAGCATCGGCTTCAGCCTGATCCTGCGCGATGATGACGCCTTTCCCGGCGGCCAGACCATCAGCTTTGATAACAACAGGAAATCCTGTCTGGGCTGCCAGCTCAGCGGCAAAGATTTTTGCCGGAGCAATGTCAGTAAAGTTCTGATAAGCGGCGGTAGGAATATGGTGCCGAGCCAGAAAATCCTTAGTGAAAGCCTTAGACCCTTCCAGTTGTGCGGCGGCTTGGGTTGGGCCAAAGATAGTCAGACCTGCCGCACGAAATGCATCAACCACACCGATGACCAGCGGTGCTTCCGGGCCAACTATGGTCAGTGCTATTTGTTCGGCTTTGGCGAAAGCCAGCAATTGCGCAACATCGGTAGCCGCTATGGCAACGTTTTCCAGCTTAGGTTCCAGGGCGGTACCGGCATTTCCTGGTGCTACAAATACTTTTGCTACTTCTGCAGACTGCGCGGCTTTCCAGGCCAATGCATGCTCACGGCCACCATTGCCAATCACAAGTACTTTCATCTGTTACATCCTTAATGTTGTCAGTGGGGAGCTAGCTCCCCTGGCAAATCATCAATGGCGGAAATGGCGCATGCCAGTAAATACCATTGCCATACCGTGTTCGTCAGCTGCCGCAATCACTTCTTCATCACGGATGGAGCCCCCGGGCTGGATGATACAGCTGATCCCTGCCGCTGCGGCGGCATCAATACCATCACGGAACGGGAAGAAGGCGTCCGATGCCATCACTGAGCCTTCAACCACTAAACCTTCGTCAGCGGCTTTAATCCCGGCAATTTTGGCACTGTAAACCCGGCTCATTTGTCCGGCGCCCACACCGATAGTCATGCCTGCCTTGGCGTATACAATAGCATTGGATTTAACGAATTTAGCGACTTTCCAGCAGAACAACAGATCTTGCAACTCCGCCGCTGTTGGTTGGCGTTTGCTGACCACTTTCAGGTCAGCTTCGGTTGTTTTGCCCTGATCGCGATCTTGGATCAGCAAACCACCATTGACCCGTTTGTAATCATAACCTGTGGTTGCGTGCTGCCATTGACCACATTCCAACAAGCGCACATTGGCTTTCTTGGCCACGATATCGCGGGCGGCCTGGCTCACTGCCGGGGCAATAATCACTTCCACGAACTGACGTTCAACGATAGCCGAGGCAGTGTCACCATCCAATTCACGATTGAAAGCGATGATGCCGCCAAAGGCAGAAGTGGGGTCGGTTTGAAACGCGCGGTTATAAGCTTCCAGCAGATTATTGCCCAGCGCTACGCCACAAGGATTGGCATGTTTTACGATAACACAAGCAGGTTCTTCAAACGCTTTAACGCATTCGAGTGCTGCATCAGTATCGGCAATATTGTTATACGATAACGCTTTACCTTGCAGTTGTACGGCGGTTGCCACTGAGGCTTCGTCAATGTTGAGATCGGTGTAGAAGGCCGCACTTTGGTGGCTGTTTTCGCCGTAACGCAAATCTTGCTTTTTCACCAGTTGTGTATTGAAGGTACGAGGGAACTTGGAGTCAGCTTCACAATGATCTTTGCTGTGCGCTGGCACCATAGTGCCAAAATAGTTGGCAATCATGCCATCGTAGGCGGCAGTGTGCTCAAACGCAGCAATGGCTAAATCAAAGCGAGTTGCCAGTGTCGTGGCACCGTTATTGGCTGCCATCTCTGCCAGCACACGTCCGTAATCGGCAGCATTTACCACTATGGTGACATCTTTATGGTTTTTCGCGGCAGCGCGCACCATTGTCGGGCCACCAATATCGATGTTTTCCACGGCATCTTCCAGCGTACAACCGGCCTTGGCAACTGTGGCAGCAAAAGGGTAGAGGTTGACCACTACCAAATCGATAGGGCTGATGTGGTTATCAAGCATCACCTGTTCATCTACACCGCGACGGCCGAGAATACCGCCATGAACTTTCGGATGCAGGGTTTTCACACGGCCATCCATAATTTCTGGATGGCCGGTATAATCGGAGACTTCAATAACCGGCACGTGATGGTCGGCCAGTAGGCGAGCGGTGCCACCGGTAGAAAGTAATTCTACCCCTTGCGTATGCAAGGCTTGGGCAAATTCGAGGATTCCGGTTTTATCTGAGACGCTGAGCAGCGCGCGACGAATAGGTCTGGCAGTAGTCATTTGGGTACAGTTTCCACATTAAGATATTGCAAAGAACTTTAGCAAAATTATAAAAATCATCTTGTTAAGATTATAACTTTGCCAAAGCCCTTCCTACGCAAAGCGCTAGGGGAGAACGCCAGAGGCGGTATTCTAACGCAAATCCCCCCTTGGCGTTGTTTTTTATGCCGAACAACACATGCGTCTCTGGCGAACGACATTGTATAATCTTAACTGGTAAATGAGAGTGATTTTCAGTTAAAATCACTTGACCTTGGATTAAACTCCAAGGTTTATACTGAGCGGGTTCTGACAGGAGGGGTTATGTACCGGATTGGCGAACTGGCGAAAACCTGTGGCATAAATACCGATACGCTGCGATTTTACGAAAAACATGGTTTGCTAGCGCCGTCAAAGCGCACAGTATCAGGTTACCGGGTTTATAGCGCAGATGATGCGGCACGGCTGCAGTTTATCCTAAGAGCAAAAGCGGTGGGTTTTAGTTTGAGTGAGATTGCCGATCTGCTTTCTATTGAATTGGATAAGGCTAACTGGGCTTGCAGTGATGTCAAAACGATGGTCGATGACAAACTACTCCAGGTGAAACAGCGGATTGCAGAGCTTGAACGTTTTCGGCGTTCATTACAAATTCTCTCTGACACCTGTTGCGGCGGCCCCGCTAGTGCAGAACATTGTTCAATTTTACAAGCGCTGGAGTCCTGTGATGTGTCGCGCAGTGAACGACTGCTGGATAAAGAGACACATACTCATCATCACGCTCCGGTTCAGGGTGATTGCAAATGTTGATGAATAATTTTATTGCGCTGTTTATGGAGTCTGCGCCTTGGCTGTTATTGGGCTTGTTTCTGGCGGGCATACTGAAAATGTTTGTGCCAATGAGCTGGATGCAACAACAGTTGGGGGGGCATGGGCTAGGTAGCACAATTAAAGCGGCGCTGTTAGGGGCACCATTACCACTGTGTTCCTGTGGCGTTATTCCCGCGGCGGTTGGTTTACGACGTAGCGGTGCTTCTAAAGCCGCCACCACGTCATTTCTGGTGTCTACGCCAGAAACGGGCGTTGACTCGGTGACTGTTTCGTACGTGTTGTTGGGCCCATTCATGGCGGTGGTGAGGCCCATTGCGGCGGTGTGCAGTGCCATCGTTGCCGGATTATTAGTTGGTCGGGACGAAGAGGTTGCTGCAGTTCAGCATAAGGAGCCTTCTTTTAAACCTGCCGCCGCAGTCAAGTTTTCTCCGCTCTCATCGGCAAGTTGCTGTAGCAATACTGTAAGTTCCTCCTGCTGTGCGCCAGTCAAACCTCAACAGGAGAGTTGTTGCTGTGCATCAACATCAAACGGCGAGAGCGGTTGCAATGAGCATGAATCGAATTATCAAGCGCTGTTGCAGGATAATTGTGGTTGTAGCAGCACCAGTAACAGTTGTTGTGGAGAGACGCAACCGACTGAAAATTTATCATTCTTCAGTAAGCTCTGGCTTGGGATTAAATATGCGGCAACGGATCTGGTGGCGGATACTGCATTATGGCTGCTGGTAGGGTTGTTTTTTGCCGCGCTGGTCACGACTTATGTGCCAGCAGATTTTCTGGCACGCTGGGGAGATGGTGTGTTTGCCATGCTAGTCATGGTGTTGGTGTCTATCCCGATGTATATCTGTGCCACTGCGTCTACGCCAATTGCCGCTGGCTTGTTGTTGGCTGGTGTTTCTCCTGGGGCGGTGCTGGTGTTCATGCTCGCTGGCCCTGCCACTAACATTGCCACATTAGGTATCGTCACCAGAGAACTCGGGCGCAGGGCGCTGTATGGCTATCTTGGTGGAGTGCTTGGGGTGGCATTGGTCAGTGGCATTATTGTGAACTATCTGGTGGCGACCTTTGGCTTTGAAGTCATGCCGCAGATTGGCGCGGAACACGAAGTGTTACCTCAGACGTTAGTGAACTATTCAGCGTTATTGCTGGCGGTGCTAATGGCTAAAGCGGTATACGACAAGGTGCCTCGCCGTTGGTTACGGCGTGATTGTTGCTCGTAAATGCTTATCTGGTTAAAAAGAAAGGCACTCATTGAGTGCCTTTCGTGATCCTGTCGCCGATTAGCGGCTGCAAAATTATTAGTTTCATTGACAGAGGTATCAGCTGTTATCTATCGGATTATTTCTGGCCTGCCGTTTTGCTTCTTTGGCTGCCCTTTTTTCCTTCATACTCATCTGGGGCTTTTTCTTCTGTTCTTTGCTGCTGTTGTGTTCTTTACTCATGGTTTTCCTTCCGTATCTACTTTAGGAGAAACCGGGGGAATATTACTGGCCGAGATGCCATTTCCCGACGATTTCAAGACTCACCTGACAGCTGGTGGTACCGCTTGCTTTACGGCACTAATGAAACCAGTTGCATCGACAGCCTTCTGTCGATAAGTTTCATTCTACGCCGCCTCCCAGAAACTGGCGCGTTACCGCAATAGAATAATTTCTAATAAACAGTATTTTCTTGATAAGTGAAAAGACTTAAAAATTGACGGTTTTGCTGAATATTTCAATGATTGTTGCATTGGCGTAACAGTGAGTAAGTAATCGACTGTCTAATCAATTTTGTGTAACAAATGTAGAATAGCCACCGTTCTATCTCCGTTATTTATAAATAAATCCCTGAGTCAGCCGCAGTCGCCGTGACATGGTGCTGATGGCTAACGCGGTTTTTAACGATTGCCGCGACCCGTTTTGGTTCCGGAATAACAGTCAGCATCAGTGCTGGTTGTTTGCCGGTGCAGGTTTGTTCGATGCGCTTCCCGGCCACCTATATAGGTACTATCGGTCACTGCATCGGCTTCCGGAACCAACTTATTTTCTTTGTCGCTCACTTTGGGGGGACCGATATCTGTGGTGTAATCGTTTTTTTCAGCTTAGGACGCTATACCATGCAATGGTCGCTGTACTCTTTTGCACAGTTAGATAGTGCTACTCTTTATGAGTTGCTCAGGTTACGGGTGGATGTGTTTGTTGTAGAGCAGCACTGCCCCTATCCCGAATTGGATGGCAAGGATACGAGCGCCAAACATCTGTTGGGATTCGATGACGCGGGTAAGTTACAGGCCTATGCGCGGCTGCTGCCCCCCGGCTGTAGTTATGCTGAATGCAGTATTGGCCGAGTGTTGGTTGCTAAAGAAGCCAGGGGCCATGGAGTTGCGTGGGAATTAATGCAACGTGCAATCGCGCATTGTCATGAATTATGGCCAAGTCACCCTATTCGTATTGGTGCTCAGGACTATCTGCGGCAGTTTTATGTGGCGCTCGGGTTTATCGCCGTGTCTGATGTGTATCTAGAAGATGACATTCCGCATTTGGAGATGTTGTTACCATCGTTATGACTAATGACATGCAATAAAAAAGGAGTGACCGGCACTCCTTTTCTTAGGAAAACATCCTAAGCACGCAGTTTAACATCCGGTTGCAGGTCAACATCTCCCTGCCAGTTGATCGTTGCTAATTGTGCGTGTTGTGCCACAACGGCTAAAGGCCCTGAGTACATCTGCCTAACAAACAGTAAGCGATAGCCATACCCTTGGAGTCGGTAGTAGGCCATTTTTTGTTCTGGCGTCATGGCATCCCAAAAAGTTTCGCGTGAAATAGCTTCGCGTCGCCGTTCTTGATACTGTTCGTGAGTTAGGATCATGATTTTGATTCTTAGGCCGTTAGTTTCACCACTCTACTACCGTGGCACAGACAGGTGAAAAGATAATCACTATGAATGGTTAAATTTTTGACATAAGACAAATTTTTGCCACTTCTAGCCATTTGTTGAGCAACAGTTTGCGACAGATCACATCAATATACGGTGTTAGTCAATATTTGAATTGTGCATATATAGTTGTCTGATGGGATTCGGGATCTTAATCCCGGCATTGGTCAACGCCTGCCAAAGTTGTAAGTTGATTTGATACTTGCCCTGAAAGTAACTGTTGGTTGGGATCCAGTAGCGAACGCCGATATCCAGTCCGGTACTGTTGAAGCCGTTAATACCAACCTGCAGTGGGCAACTTTTATCTACCTGCGAGTGCTGCGCCAAAATATCATTGATGAGATTGATAACTGTGGTTGGGTCTGTTTGATAATCAATATTAAAGTGCAACTCTACCAACTTGTTAGCAAATGAGTTGTGCAGTACTTCACCAAGGATGTGCTTATTGGGGATACTGATCAGTTCACCTTCCTCGTTGGTCAAGTAGGTCATTCCAAGCTTAATATCTTTCACCTGACCCGTGATATTGTTAATACTGATGGTATTACCGACAACAAAGGGTCGGGTCACGATAATGGTAATTCCTGCAGCGTAATTAGACAGCATGCCTTGCACTGCTAAACCTGCGCCGAGTGATGCGGCACCAATTGCCGCTACCATAGGGGTGACACTAATCCCTAATTTGCCAAGCGCAATGATGCTTATCATGATGATCACCAGCAGCCGCACCAGATGGGTGACAAAGGTGCTGAGGGTGATATCGATACCGTGTTTCTGCAGTTGCTTCTCCACCAGCGAGGAGGCTTTCCCAGCGAGCCATAGACCCAGCAGGAAAATAATCAGTGCCCCGAGGATCTGGAAACTGTAATTCACCATAAATTCAGTAACAACGTCATAGATCTGTTGTACCTGAGCCAGCTCTGTCCCTAAGGTGTTTTCGGCCATCGGTTGCTCCTTAAATCATCATGTCATGGCGCGCAGTTGTGGTATTGTAAGCGCTGACCTGTCGTTGAATAACTGACGTTGCGGCTACCGTCAGCGGTTTCCGCCAACTATACAATGAATCAAAAAAGGACGAACATGAAAATTCCCGCAATCCTGTTGGTGATGTGTCTGGCGCTGTTTTCTTTGACGCCAGCTTTAGCATCAGAGTATGCCGTTGGTGACACCCTGCAGCCATTAACATTACAGGATCAGTTTGAAGCTGAATTGGCACTGGATAGTAGTAACAAGTTACTGATTTTTACCCGTTCTATGGCGGGTGGCAAGATTGCCAGAGAAGCATTGGAAGGCGTCAGCGGTGAGGCTATGCGAAACAACGGACTGATCTATATCGCGGATATCAGCGGTATGCCGTCACTGATTGCCCGGTTGGTGGCCATTCCAAAGATGAAAGATTTCAGCTTCCCAGTGGCATTAGATCGAGACGGTCAACCTACCAAATTGTTTCCTGTGGCCGAGGATACTGCCGCATTGATCAATCTCGAACAACTAAAGATCACCCAAATCCGCTATTTTGATAGCGCCGATTCGCTAAAACAGGCACTGCAAAACAGCGGACTCGATTTACCTGCCACCAAGTGATTAGCCCATCTGCAGGCTGAGCATGGCGATGGCTCGCAGGTCGATGCTGTTATTGAACAGTTGTCGAGATTCATCGTCATAACCGGCCCCGAGCAGATAAAACAGGGGTTGCAGATGGTCATCGGTTGGGTGGCACATCTGTGCCACTTGTGGTGAAACTAAGTGTTGATAATTTAAGATTGCCGCGTCATCACCCTCCTGCAGTTTTTGGGTGATCGCCTCGGTAAATTCCTGAGCCCACGGATAGGCGGGGCCATCAAAGCGCATGACCCTCAAATTGTGGACTACGTTGCCTGAAGCCACAATCAAGATCCCCTGTTCTCGCAGTGGTCGTAGTTGGCGACCTAACGCGTACTGTTGTTGCGGTGTCAATCGTGGATCGATACTCAGTTGCAGCACCGGGATGTCTGCGTCAGGATACATATGCATCAATACTGACCATGCGCCATGATCTAAGCCGCGTTGTTCATCTACGATAACCTGTTGCTCTAGTGCTGCGGCAATTTGTTGCGCCAGTTCTGGATTACCTGGCACCTTATACTGTTGTGCGTACAGTTTGGCAGGAAAACCGCCAAAATCGTGAATGGTTTCAGGCATGGCGGCACCAGTGATGGCTGTGCCATAAGTTAACCAATGGGCAGATACCACCAGAATCGCTTTCGGCGCTGGTAGCCGTTGGCCCCATTGTTGCCACTGGCGGGTGTAAGTGGTTTCTTCAATCGCGTTCATAGGGCTACCATGACCAACAAAGATTGCAGGCATCCGCGAACTGGCATTGTTCAGACGTTCTAACATAGTGACTCCAAAATGGTTTTCATGGGATATCGCAGTTGTAACAACCACTTGCGTTCCTCATCGACTGTAATAAAGCCTACACTTTATTTTTATCGAAAATAATCGCAGAAAAAGGATGGTTTTTTCCTAATAAATAGAACAAAGAAAACCTGAGAAACCCCTGTTAAAAGACCAACTTAAGATTTTGAATTTAAAAGGATTAAATGGCATTTAACAGGATGAAAACAAAAAAGAATAAAAAATTGCTTCTAGGGCATAAAAATTCGTTGCATCAGACTAGAAAATATCGTCTACTTCGCACGTTTTTCAACCTGTATCGGCAATGTTGCCGACAGTCTGACTAGGAGACCCGGGGCCAATGAGCCAGTTCCATGCTATTAACGTTGCTGATTACTACGACACTGAAACCTTTAGCAAGATAAAAGCATTTGCGGACACCAAGCCGACGCCATTTGTGGTGATTGATACCAATATCATTGCCAAACAATACAACGACATGGTGGAAAGTTTCCCCTACGCCGATGTGTTTTATGCAGTTAAAGCCAATCCGGCGAAGGAGATCCTGTCTCTACTGCGTGATAAAGGCGCCAACTTTGACATTGCCTCAATCTATGAGCTGAACATGGTGATGGAACTCGGTGTGACACCGGATCGCATCAGTTATGGCAACACTATTAAGAAGCGTCAGGACGTCCGCGAATTTTATCAGCGTGGCGTGCGTATGTTCGCTTCAGATTCTGAACCGGATTTACGCATGATTGCTGAAGAAGCGCCAGGTTCTCGAGTCTATGTGCGGATCCTGACGGAAGGGACTGAAACTGCAGACTGGCCGTTGTCCCGTAAGTTTGGCTGCCAGAATGAAATGGCTTATGAATTACTGGTACTGGCGCGTGATTTGGGACTGCAACCCTACGGTATCTCATTTCATGTCGGTTCCCAGCAGCGTGATATTGGCGCTTGGGATGCTGCCATCGGCAAAGTGAGTGTACTGTTTCAACGCTTGAAGGAAGATCACGGTATTGAGCTGCAGATGGTCAATATGGGCGGTGGATTCCCGGCGAATTACATCGATAAGACCAACACGTTGGGGATGTACGCGGAGCAGATCACTTACTTCCTCAAAGAGGACTTTGGTGACAACTTCCCGCGCATTATTCTGGAACCTGGTCGTTCGTTGATCTCTAACGCCGGTATTTTGGTCTCAGAAGTAGTGTTGATCAGTCGTAAATCGCATACTGCGCTGGAGCGTTGGGTTTTCACCGATGTAGGTAAATTCTCCGGGTTAATTGAAACCATGGATGAGGCCATCAAGTTTCCTATTTATACAGAAGCTAAAGGGCCGCTGGAACGTTGCGTGATTGCTGGGCCTACCTGTGATAGTGCCGACATTATGTATGAGCAGTATGCTTATGGCTTACCGGGGGATTTGGCCATTGGTGACCGTATGTACTGGTTAACCACTGGCGCTTACACCACAACGTATTCCGCCGTGTGTTTTAACGGTTTCCCTCCGTTACAGGCCTACTATCTGTAGTTTTGGGTGTTATCTTCAGTCAACAAGGGCGCCAGAGGGCGCCCTGTTTGTTTCTGAGGTCAGTGTTGGAAGCCGGGGTGGCATTTGAGAATATCAAACAATTGCTCTTTCAACTCCAGTTTGCGTTTTTTCAGCACTTTCACTTCCTGAGTGAATTCGCTGGAGGGGTAGCGCTCAATTTTTCTAATCTCTTTATCAAGTTGGTCATGTTCTTCGAAGAGTTTTTGGAATTGAATATTAGAATTCTTGAGTTCTGTTACCAGCGCACCGTATTCCGTAAACATAGGCTTACTCCTTAACATTTTGACTGAAAAGAGATATTTGCCAAAACATAACAGTTAACCCTCATGGTCTTGTCATGTCGACAAGCTTTAATAGTAGCGCTAATTGCAGTGTTTTTCAGTTAGAACGTCAGGATAATGAACCACTCATCGGCAGATGGCGTTGCGTGATTTGTCCGCTTCAGGTTAATCTTAGCGGCTTCCTCCGGAAGTGACATTCCGGGACCATTGGCTTAACAAAAATAGAGGTAGATATGGCCGATGTTTTCCATTTAGGATTGAGTAAATCTATGTTGCGTGGGGCAACACTGGCGATAGTGCCAGGCGATCCCGAGCGGGTAAAACGTATCGCGGCATTACTGGATGATGCTGAGTTTCTTGCCAGTCACCGTGAGTTTACTTCATATGTCGCCAATATTGATGGCAAGCCAATTGTCATCTGTTCCACCGGTATTGGCGGTCCATCAACGTCCATTGCTGTCGAAGAGTTAGCTCAGTTGGGGGTCCGTACTTTTTTGCGTATTGGAACTACCGGGGCGATTCAGCCACACGTGCAAGTTGGCGATATTATTGTATCGCAAGCATCGGTACGCCTAGATGGTGCTAGTCTGCATTTTGCGCCGATGGAGTATCCTGCCGTTGCTGACTTTGCCTGTACGGCTGCGATGGTGGACGCCTGTCGTGATGCGGGCGTAGAACCCCATGTGGGCATCACCGCTTCTTCTGATACCTTTTATCCCGGACAGGAGCGATACGATACGGTGTCCGGCCGTGTCACCCAGCGCTTTGTGGGCTCGCTTAAGCACTGGCAGGAACTAGGTGTGCTCAATTATGAGATGGAGTCGGCAACCTTATTCACCATGTGTGCTAGCCAAGGCTGGCGTGCGGCTTGTGTCGCCGGGGTTATTGTCAACCGGACACAGCAGGAAATTCCCGATGAAGCGGTGATGAAAGGTACTGAACAGCAGGCCATCTCTATCGTCGTGAATGCTGCCCGTAAACTTTTAAGCTAACTAATGTCAGGGCACAGCGTTCACTGTGCCCGTAATCCCGCCAGTAGCCGATCCATTGCGCGATATCCTAACGCCTGCGCAATATGGCGCCGCTCTACACGCTCGGCGTGTTGCAAATCGGCGATGGTGCGCGCAACCCGTTGTAGCCGGTGAAAGCTGCGTACCGATAAGCCAAGTTTGGTGACACTTTGCTCTAGAAACACCAAATCTGCGTCCTGAAAACCAGCCTGCTTTAATGCTTTACTGCCTAACTGGCTATTCAACATCCCTGCTCGGCTGAGTTGCCGTTCGCGGGCAGCCCATACTCTGGCAGCGATACTAGCACTGGTTTCGCTGCTCCCCGTCTGCGCCGTTAATGTGCCAGGCGGCAGTTTGGGGACTTCAATGGTCAGATCAAAACGGTCGATGAATGGCCCGGAAAGGCGTGACAGATAGCGGCGAATTTGATCGGGAGTAGCACGGCTGTCACTACCAACGTCGCCACAGGGACTGGGATTCATTGCGGCGATCAGTTGGAAGCGGGCGGCAAAGGTAAGTTTGGCGGCAGCACGTGAAATGACAACTTCTCCTGTTTCCATGGGTTCTCGTAAGCAGTCCAACACTCGCCGCGGAAATTCAGCCACCTCATCAAGAAATAGCACCCCTAGGTGCGCTAGCGAAATCTCTCCTGGTCGGGGCACGCTGCCACCGCCGACTAAGGAGATAGCTGAACTGGTGTGATGTGGCGTGCGAAATGGCCTGCGGTGGAATTGGGTAGGCTCTATCGCCATGCCTGCCACTGAGTGGATAGCGGCGACTTCCAGTGCTTCCTCATAATTAAGTGGCGGCAGCAACGAGATGATACGGCTTGCAAGCATCGTTTTACCTGTGCCTGGCGGGCCTAACATCAGTAAGTTGTGGCCGCCAGCCGCCGCTATCTCTAATGCTTGCTTGGCTTGATATTGTCCAATCACGTCGCTGAGACAAGCATGTTCAATCAGCGGTTGTGGCTGTTGCCATTGGGTGGTGCCATCGATCCCCGGTAAGGTTTCTTGCCCATGCAAATAAGCCGCTACATGCTGAAGATGTTGTGCTAATTTGACGCCATCATAGCCCACCAATTCAGCTTCGCTGCGGTTGCCTTGGGGCATTACCAGTTGCATGCCAAGCTTGCGGGCGGCCACAATCACCGGCAGCAGTCCGGCGCATTCCCTAATTTCTCCTGAGAGCGCCAATTCGCCGACAAATTCATGTTGTGCTAATGGTGGCAATGGCAGTTGCCCCGATGCGGCGAGAATGCCGATGGCGATGGGGAGGTCATAGCGTCCTCCCTGTTTAGGCAGATCTGCCGGTGCCAGATTGATGGTAATACGCCGTTGTGGAAACTCAAATCCTGCATTGATCAGGGCACTGCGTACTCGCTCGCGCGCTTCTTTTACGGAGGCTTCTGGAAGACCCACTAGATTAAAAGCTGGTAATCCATTCGAGAGATGGGCTTCAACCCATACTTGCGGAGCATTAACGCCCATTGCAGCGCGTGTTGCGACTCTGGCGATGGCCATAGCAAATCCTTTTGTCTCTGGTCGTAAGAATATCCAGTCAGCTTTTGAGTTTAGCAGTAAATCAACTGCAGTCACCCGGTGAATATAATGTAATGAATTGGATAATTTCGGTCACGACAACGGCAAAAATAATTTGTTATCAAAGCACTTAGGTTAGTGCTAGATTGTGCGCGATTTTAAGGTGCCAGTACTACTGGTACGGTCATAACCATGCAAGGAGAGTAGAAAATGAAAGCGTTGGCGCTGCTGGCGGCAATGTTAGTGAGTTTTTCGGTGATGGCAGAAGATGAGCCGTTGCCTCAGGCATCAGTAGCAGATATTAAGGAATTGATTCAGGTGTGCCGACAAATGGCCACTGAAGATGAGGTCAGCAAAGCTGAACTTGCCGACTATCTGCTGGATTGTGTCAATGACCAGCTCAATGAGATGGGCTATCAACGGATTGAATCCTTGCAAAAATACCAATAGATTGCTGCGGCTCATCACTGTTTGAGTTTAAGCGTGGGTGGCGAGCCGCTTTAGTGTCTCTTCCTTGTACCAATAGTTTCATATCTGCTTCATCAAACGCAGATACCTTAGATCTGTCGTGATAGGTGTCTGCCCAAATAGCCGAAAAGCGGTTATAATATAGGCGGTTATCTTCCCGGAGTGTCCCATAACCGAGCGATGGCAAATACATCATCGGCGCTGCTGTGGCAGCATTCCAGCTTTTTCCTGTAATTGATTGCACTGTTGGCAGTGAATGGTGCAGTGGTGTGAGTGCGTTATGAGTGTATTTGAAAATACGGTTATCGTGTTGTGCCTGATTGCTATTAGCTGTTTCTTCTCTATGTCAGAAATTGCCTTGGCTGCATCCCGTAAAATCCGCCTGCGACAGATGATCGAAGAAGGGGATCTGCGTGCTGAAAAAGTGCTGACACTGCAAACCACCCCTGGCAGCTTTTTTACAGTGGTACAGATAGGGTTGAACGCCGTGGCGATTATGGGCGGTATTGTCGGTGAATCTGCTTTTACCCCTTACTTTACCTCGCTGCTGGCGTCTTTATTAACAGAACCCTGGCTCGGTAAAGTAAGTTTTGTACTGTCATTCGTAATGGTGACTAGCCTCTTTATTTTATTGGCGGATCTGATGCCAAAACGCGTGGCGATGGCAGTGCCAGAGAAAGTGGCGGTGGTTATAGTAGGACCAATGGTAGTGTGTATTAAACTACTAAGACCACTGGTGTGGTTGTTCAATGGATTGGCTAATTTTGTTTTTCGTGGATTGCGCATTCCTACCGCGCGTAATGATGAAATCACTTCCGATGACATTTACGCGATTATGGATGCGGGGGCAGAGGCTGGTGTGCTCGATAAAGACGAACAACAAATGATTGAAAATGTGTTCGAATTGCAGTCGGTGAGTGTCACGTCAGCAATGACCGCGCGCGAAGGCTTGGTGTACTTCCTGCTGCAAGATACTGAGGATGAAATCAAGGCCAAAATCGGTAGCCATCCTTACAGTAAATTTCTGGTATGTGATGGACAGCTCGATAATATCAAAGGTTATGTTGATGCCAAAGAGTTGCTGGTTCGGGTGATCAGCGGCAGGAAAATCGACTTGCTGGATGCCTCGTTGGTGCGTACATGTGTGATTGTGCCAGACACCTTGAGCTTGTCTGAGGCCATGGAGTATTTCCGGCAGCAGCGGGCCGATTTTGCCGTGGTGATGAATGAGTATGCCTTAGTGGTGGGGATGGTAACGACAAACGATCTGCAAAGTGCGGTGATGGGCGCTTGGTCGCTGCACGAAAGTGAAGAGCAGATCGTGGCCCGCGACGCTAACTCCTGGTTGGTGGATGGTGTCACACCGATTACCGATATTATGCGTGCGTTTGAAATTGAGGAATTTCCTCAGAGCCAGAACTACGAAACGGTGGCTGGCTTTATGATGTATATGCTGCGCAAGATCCCCAAACGCACCGATTCCGTCAATTTTGCCGGTTACAAATTTGAAGTGGTCGATATTGATTCCTACAAAGTGGATCAACTTCTAGTCACTCGGTTAGTCCCAATAGAAGCGGAACAACCACCAAGAGATAAGCTCGAACTGCCCCACTAAATAACGGACAGAAACGCATTAATCAATGGGTCTTCCATACGTTTGTGCAAACAGCAACAGCCCAGTTCGAATGGAGAAATGGGCTGTGGTGACTGCAATACTTGAATACGGTCCATCATTGGGCTGTTATTGACCACCACATTGGGCGTAATACTGACACCACATCCCAATGCCACCATCGGCACTATCGCCTCGTGTCCGCGTACCTGAGCATAGATATTGGCGCGAATATTCATGGCGTTAAACCAACGTTCCATCCGCAAGCGGCCGGGGCCATGGTCCGGCACAATATAAGGCAGCTTGTCCCAAGGAATAGGCGTCTGGTTAACCAAAGCATGAACCTGACAGTGGACGGCTGGGGCAATGACCGCGAGTGTTACTTTGCCGATGGGCGCAAAGTGTAATTTGTCGGTGAAATCATCTTGCAGTGCCGCAATGGCAATATCGGTTTGCTGACTCTGGACTTTTTTCATGGCATCCGCCGCATCACCCGTGGTCAGGCTAATATCCACCAGCGGCTGTACTCGCCGGAAACGATCCAATAACGCTGGCAGGTGGCTATAGGCGGCGGTGACCGAACAATAGAGATGCAGGGTGCCTCGCAACAGATGCTGTTCAGTGTCTAGCTCTCGCCTCAGCGTTTGCCACTGCCCCAGTGTTTCTTCGGCGAAACGACGAAATGCTTTGCCTGCGTGTGTCAGGTTGACGCTGCGATTATCCCGCTCAAATAATCTAGTGCCAACGTCTTGTTCTAGTCGCTGTAACATACGGCTGAGGGCGGATGGACTGATGTGTGTATTGGCGGCGGTGCGACCAAAATGTAAGGTGTCACACAAATCAAGGTAGACTTTTAAAACCCGAATATCCAAGGCTCAACCTCTGATGTTTTTTTATGCATAATATTGCAAAATATGCAACGTAGTATGCCGAATATATCATTTCAAGCAATCATTATCCTGCGCTATAGTGAACAACATTGTTGCTTCCTTGGGGGATGCAACGTGTCGGGATATTCGTGAATACAGGTGACCAAGATGGCAAATTATTTCAATACACTGAGTCTGCGTGAGCAGTTGGCGCAATTGGGTCAGTGTCGTTTTATGGATCGCAGTGAATTTGTTAACGGCTGTGAATATATTAAGGACTGGAATATCGTCATTCTTGGTTGTGGCGCACAGGGGCTCAACCAAGGGCTCAACATGCGTGATTCAGGCCTGAAGATCGCCTACGCCCTGCGTCCAGAAGCCATTGCTGAAAAACGTGCGTCATTCAAGCGTGCCAGTGAAAATGGGTTCAAGGTCGGTACCTTTGAAGAACTTATTCCTGATGCGGATATGGTGCTGAACCTGACCCCAGATAAACAGCATAGCAAAGTGGTGAATGCCATTATGCCGTTGATGAAGCAAGGTGCGGTGTTGTCTTATTCTCACGGTTTCAACATCGTGGAAGAAGGCATGAAAGTTCGCCCGGATATTACTGTCATCATGGTGGCGCCTAAGTGTCCTGGCACTGAAGTCCGCGAAGAGTACAAACGGGGTTTTGGGGTTCCCACCCTGATTGCTGTGCATCCTGAAAATGATCCTAACGGCGATGGTTTGGAAATTGCGAAGGCCTATGCGAGCGCTACCGGCGGTGACCGTGCCGGAGTGTTGCAGTCTTCTTTCATCGCCGAAGTGAAATCTGACCTGATGGGCGAACAGACCATTCTATGCGGTATGTTGCAGACTGGAGCTATTCTGGGCTATGAGAAAATGCTTGATGAAGGCATTGAACCAGGATACGCCGCCAAACTGATCCAGAAAGGTTATGAAGTGATCACCGAAGCACTGAAGCACGGTGGTATCACCAATATGATGGATCGTCTGTCAAATCCGGCGAAGATCAAAGCTTATGAGATCTCCGAAGAACTGAAAACCATGCTCACTCCGCTGTTCCAGAAACATATGGATGACATCATCAGCGGTGAATTCTCGCGGGTGATGATGGAAGATTGGGCCAATGGCGATGCTAACTTGCTGAAATGGCGTGAAGAAACCAATTCGACAGGCTTTGAACAGGCACCAGAATGTGACGAGTTCATTGAAGAGCAAACCTACTTTGACAAGGGGATCTTCCTGATCGCAATGATTAAAGCCGGGGTTGAGTTGGCCTTCGATACCATGGTGTCCGCTGGCATCATCGAGGAATCTGCCTACTATGAGTCGCTGCATGAAACGCCATTGATTGCTAACACGATTGCACGTAAGCGTTTGTACGAGATGAATGTGGTCATCTCCGATACCGCCGAATATGGTTGCTACCTGTTCAACCATGCTGCATTGCCGTTACTGCGTCGTTACGTAAACAGTCTCGATCCGCAGTGGGTTGGTGGCGGTTTGAAAGCGGATGACAATGCTGTTGACAATATGCGCCTAATTGAAGTGAACTCCGCCATCCGCAATACCGATGTGGAGTATATTGGTGAAGAGTTGCGTGGCTATATGACTGAAATGAAACGGGTTAACTTAGAATCTTGACGCGTAGGTCAAAGGGTTTCCGTTTACGGAAACCCTTTTTCATTGACAGTTGGAGTAGCGTTGGCAACCACAATAAATCGACAATCTCAAAATTATTTGTTGTGTTTCACAAAGTCTTTGTGGTATTGCTTAATAACTGTTCGCCGCCTGTCAAATAAATGTTAAACCGCGACGAACGACCGAATTTAATAGCAACAGGAAACTGTTACCAAAGATGATTAACGTCAGCGCTAAGCTCCTCCTCGTGATTATTACCGTAGTGATTATTATTGGATCACAGCGGGGGTGGCGCTCGGCGCGAAGTTAGACCAACTGGTCGCAGTCGAACCCCCGCTCCGTAAGGACCGGGGGTTTTTTCGTTTTAGGGCGTGTTCAAGCAACAGCAGGTAACAACAGCGATGGAACAAGGGCAAACAATCAGCGGTAGTCAGGCGGTTATTAAGGTGCTGGCTGCCCATGGCGTCACCACGGTATTTGGCTACCCAGGGGGGGCCATTATGCCAATATACGACGCGCTATATGGTAGTCAGGTAGAGCACTTGCTGTGTCGCCATGAGCAAGGTGCCGGTTTTGCCGCTGTCGGCTATGCCCGTTCCAGTGGTAAAACCGGCGTTTGTTTTGCGACCTCTGGTCCTGGCGCCACTAACCTCATCACCGCCTTAGCCGATGCCATGATGGATTCTATTCCGCTGGTGGCCATTACCGGACAAGTGGCAACCCCGGTTATCGGTACTGATGCGTTTCAGGAGATGGACGTTCTGGGTATGAGTCTGTCCTGTACCAAACATAGTTTTATGGTGACATCTTCTGACGAACTGGTGGCAACTTTATATCAAGCCTTCGAAATTGCCGCTGCTGGTCGTCCAGGGCCGGTGTTGGTGGATATCCCGAAAGATATTCAGTTAGCCCAGTTGGAGTATAAAACTCCGTTGCAAGCGGTGCCGGATGAACCTTCGCTGGATCTTGCTGCAATTGCAGCGGCGAATACCCTGCTGGCGCAGGCTGAACGGCCAATGTTGTACGTCGGGGGTGGTGTCGGTATGGCGGGAGCGGTAGAACAACTGCGGGAATTAATTCAACGAACGGGGATTCCTTCAGTCGCCACGTTAAAAGGGCTAGGTGCGGTGGCACATAATGCTCCCGGCTACCTTGGCATGTTAGGAATGCACGGTAATCAGGCGGCCAATCATGCTGTGCAGCAAGCCGACTTACTGCTGGTGGCTGGCGCCCGTTTTGATGACCGGGTGACCGGCAAACTCGATACTTTTGCCCCTCACGCCAAGGTGATCCATCTGGATATTGATGCAGCAGAGCAAGGGAAATTACGCCAACCCGACGTTGCCATCAATGATGACTTACGTATGGTATTGCCAGCATTGTCGCTGTCGCAGGATATTGGCCCGTGGCAGCATCATATTGCACAGCTGAAACAACAATATGCCTGGCGTTATGACCGTCCTAGTACGCAAATTTATGCGCCAGCGCTGTTAAAAGCGTTGGCGGATAGCTTGCCGGAAGACAGTGTCGTTAGTTGTGACGTTGGACAACATCAGATGTGGGTGGCGCAGCACATGTGGTTTCGCCGCCCGGAAGATCATCTGTCCAGTGCTGGCTTTGGCACTATGGGGTTCGGTGTGCCGGCGGCGGTGGGCGCACAGGTAGCACGGCCGGGGGCGACTGTGGTAGCTGTCAGCGGTGATGGTTCTTTTATGATGAATGTGCAAGAACTGACCACCATTAAACGCCGCCGGCTGCCATTGAAAATTCTGTTGCTGGATAATCAAAAGTTGGGGATGGTGAAACAATGGCAACAGCTGTTTTTTGAAGAGCGTTACAGCGAAACTGACCTGTCCGATAATCCCGATTTTCTTACCTTAGCTGCCGCTTTCAACATTCCGGGGCGCAGTATCAGTAAAGCATCAGAGGTTGCCGATGCTCTGAGCGACATGCTCACCAGTCCTGGGCCATTTCTGCTGCATGTGCAGATAGATGACCGATTTAATGTTTGGCCGCTGGTACCGCCGGGTGCCTCCAATAGTGACATGATTGACGAAGTGGAGATACAGCAATGATCCATCATCTGGTATTGACCCTGGAGCAGCGTCCAGAAGTGTTAGAGCGGGTGCTGCGGGTAACGCGGCATCGCGGTTTCCGTGTGTGTGATATGCGGATGTCGCAGCAAGAGGACCAATGTCTGCTGCTGGATATGGCTGTAGACAGCGACAAAGCCATTGAATTACTCAGCCGTCAGCTCGATAAGCTGATAGATGTTACGACTTGTGTGGTGCAAGGTTACCAACCAATAGCGCGCACTATCAACGGCTAATATAGAACAATCGCAATCTTTGCAGAATTTAAGAAAGGAATTGAGCAATGCCAAAACTAAGATCCGCCACCAGTACTGAAGGCCGTAATATGGCTGGAGCCCGCGCATTGTGGCGCGCTACCGGCGTGAAAGAGGGGGATTTCGGCAAGCCAATTATTGCGATTGCTAACTCCTTTACCCAGTTTGTGCCGGGCCATGTGCATCTGAAAGATATGGGGGCGCTGGTGGCTTCCGCAGTGGAAGCTGCTGGCGGGATCGCTAAAGAATTCAATACCATTGCGGTCGATGATGGTATTGCCATGGGGCATGGTGGCATGTTGTATTCCTTGCCGTCTCGTGAACTGATTGCCGACAGTGTGGAATATATGGTGAATGCCCACTGCGCCGATGCCTTGGTGTGCATCTCCAACTGCGACAAAATCACTCCCGGGATGCTGATGGCGGCGCTACGCTTGAACATTCCGGTCGTGTTTGTTTCTGGTGGGCCAATGGAGGCCGGCAAAACCAAATTGTCAGACAAAATCATCAAGCTGGATTTAGTCGATGCCATGGTCGCGGCCGCAGATAAACGCGTATCGGACGCCGACAGTGAACAGATAGAACGCAGTGCTTGCCCGACTTGTGGCTCCTGCTCCGGCATGTTTACGGCTAACTCGATGAACTGTCTGACCGAAGCCTTAGGACTGTCACTGCCTGGCAATGGCTCACTGGTGGCAACCCATGCTGATCGCCGCGAACTGTTTCTGGAAGCGGGGCGGCGGGTGATGGCGTTGGCAAAACGTTATTACTACGACAACGACGACAGTGTGCTGCCGCGCAACATCGCGTCCTTTAACGCTTTTGAAAACGCCATGACTCTAGATATCGCCATGGGCGGCTCTTCTAATACTGTGCTGCACTTGTTGGCAGCGGCGCAGGAAGCTGGGGTGGACTTTACCGTGGCAGATATTGATCGCCTGAGTCGCAAAGTGCCGCACTTATGCAAAGTTGCCCCTTCCACACCCCTGTATCATATGGAAGATGTGCACCGTGCAGGTGGGGTAATGGGGATACTTGGCGAGCTGGCTCGGGCTGGGCTGTTACATACTGACGTACACCATGTAGCGGCAGATGACGGTAAATTGGCATCAGTGTTGGCACAGTATGACGTCATGGTCACTGCCAGCGAACAGGTTAAGGAATTCTACCGTGCCGGTCCTGCCGGTATCCCAACTACCATCGCTTTTAGTCAGGACTGTCGCTGGTCAGAACTGGATACTAACCGGCAATCCGGTTGTATTCGTGATCGTGAGCATGCGTTTAGTCAGGAAGGCGGACTAGCGGTACTGTTTGGTAATCTTGCGAAAAATGGCTGTATTGTAAAAACCGCGGGGGTAGATGCATCTAATCTGACGTTTAGCGGCAAAGCGCGCGTATTTGAAAGTCAGGAAGCCGCTGTGGATGGTATTCTTGGCGGCGCGGTGGTTGCCGGGGATGTGGTAGTGATCCGTTACGAAGGCCCCAAAGGTGGTCCGGGTATGCAGGAGATGCTGTATCCCACTAGCTATCTGAAATCGATGGGACTAGGCACCAAGTGCGCGTTGATCACCGATGGCCGTTTCTCCGGTGGTACCTCTGGTCTGTCAATCGGTCATGTTTCTCCAGAAGCTGCCGCAGGTGGCAATATCGCATTAATCGAAGATGGTGACACTATCGCCATTGATATTCCTTCGCGTGCTATTTCATTGCAGGTAAGCGATGAGGTACTGGCAGCTCGCCGAGCGACGATGGAGGCCAAAGGGCCTTTAGCTTGGAAACCATTAGCACGGGTTCGGCCAGTGTCTATGGCACTGAAAGCCTACGCGTTGATGGCCACCAGTGCCGACCAAGGTGCGGTGCGTAACCGCGCGATGTTGGAGGATTGAGATGTTAGCGCTCGCGTCCCAATCCCAGCTGTCGCTGGCGAACTACTATCTACAACGGATATTACTTTCCAGTGTTTATGACGTCGCCAAAGTGACACCGCTGCCGCTGCTAAAAAAACTCTCAGCTAGATTAGGTTGTCAGGTGTATCTCAAACGGGAGGATCTGCAACCTGTTCATTCATTTAAGTTACGCGGTGCCTATAACCGTATCGCTGAACTGAATGCTGAAGAAGCCCAATGTGGTGTGGTGTGTGCCTCAGCAGGTAATCATGCCCAAGGGGTAGCGCTCTCAGCATCAACTCGGGGTATTGATGCCATTATCGTCATGCCCGGTACCACCCCAGATATCAAGGTTGACGCTGTGCGCCGCCTTGGTGGTAATGTGGTGTTGTATGGGCAGTCGTTTGATCAAGCCAATGAGTATGCCATGTCGTTGGCACGCAATCAGGGGCGGGTATTTATTCCCCCGTTTGATGATGAAGCTGTCATCGCCGGGCAAGGCACTATTGCCCAGGAGATGCTGCAACAGCAGCGCGATCTGGAAGTGATATTCGTGCCGGTCGGTGGCGGTGGTTTGATTGCGGGTATTGCGGCGTATTACAAGGCCGTTTTCCCAGAAGTGAGGATTATCGGGGTTGAGCCAGAAGATGCCGCCTGTCTGAAAGCCGCCATGGAGGCTGGCGAACCCGTCACGCTGGCACAGGTCGGTTTATTTGCCGATGGGGTCGCGGTGCGGCGTATCGGTAATGAACCGTTCCGTCTGGCAAAAGATTTTGTTGATGAAGTGGTGACGGTGACGTCTGACGAAATCTGTGCCGCAGTAAAAGATATTTTTGAAGATACTCGGGCGATTGCCGAACCCGCTGGCGCATTATCGTTGGCCGGGCTGAAAAAGTACGTGGCTAAACATCCTGGGGAAGATAGCAAGGTGGCGGCAATTCTCAGCGGTGCTAACGTGAATTTTCACAGCTTACGTTATGTATCAGAGCGTTGTGAGCTGGGCGAGCATAAAGAAGCGGTGCTAGCGGTTACCATTCCTGAAAAGCCTGGTGCATTCCTGCATTTCTGTGAAGTATTAGCCGGTCGCGTGATGACGGAGTTCAATTACCGTTTCAGTGGCCGCGAGCAAGCAGTGGTATTTGCGGGTATTCGCATCAATCGGGGACAGGAAGAGTTAGCGGAAATTACCTCGGCGCTACAAGCCGTCGGATTTGTGGTGCAGGATCTGTCCGCAGATGAAACCGCCAAGTTACATGTGCGTTATATGGTCGGCGGCATGCCACCACAACCCTTGCAGGAAAGGCTTTTCAGCTTTGAGTTTCCAGAATATCCGGGGGCACTATTGCAATTTCTGACAACACTCAAAAGTAAATGGAATATCAGTCTGTTCCACTACCGCAACCATGGGGCCGCGTTCGGACAGGTTCTCGCAGGCTTTGAAGTGCCGCCTGAAGATAATGACGCTTTTGCACATTTTCTGGATGAGTTGGGTTTTGTCTGGCAGGAAGAAACGGCGAGTCCGGCGTATCGTTTATTTTTGGCCCGTAAGTCCCATGATTAGCCGAAAGCAGGACGGAGAAGGCTTGAAATTTGTGGTAAGGTCATGCCACTGAGTTCCACCTCAATTCCGTTGTAAGGAGACATCTATGTTAAGTGCACCTGTTGTCAGCGCCTTTAATCCGCCTCGCCGCATTCTGATGGGACCAGGCCCTTCGGACGTATATCCTGAAGTGCTGGCAGCGCAGTCGCGCCCGACCGTAGGCCATCTGGACCCGTTATTTATTGCGATGATGGATGAGCTGAAAAGCCTGATCCAATATGCTTTCCAGACTGAAAACCAGATGACTATTGCCGTCTCGGCACCAGGCAGTGCTGGCATGGAAACCTGCTTTGTGAACCTGTTAGAGCCGGGCGAGAAAGTCATCGTTTGTCGTAATGGTGTGTTTGGTGACCGGATGCGGCAAAATGTGGAACGCATTGGTGGTGTAACGGTCATGGTTGACAGTCCGTGGGGCGAACCGGTAGACACTGATGCAGTAAGAGCGGCTTTGCATGCCAACCCAGATGCGAAATTCTTAGCGTTTGTGCATGCCGAAACCTCGACTGGTGCGCTGTCAGACGCCAAAACCCTGTGTGCGTTAGCCAAAGAATATGGTTGTCTTTCTATCGTTGATGCGGTGACGTCACTGGGTGGCGTTGAGCTAAAAGTGGATGAATGGGGTATTGATGCCATCTATTCTGGCAGTCAGAAATGCCTCTCTTGTGTGCCCGGCTTGTCGCCAGTGTCGTTCTCTGCCGCCGCAGTTGAAAAGCTGAAAGCACGTAAAACTGCGGTACAGAGCTGGTTCCTCGATCAATCGCTCGTAATGGGTTACTGGAGCGGCGGCAACAAGCGCAGTTATCACCACACTGCGCCGGTCAACGCTCTGTATGCACTGCACGAATCCTTGCGCAAGCTGGCAAACGAAGGATTGGAGCACGCTTGGCAGCGCCATCATGAAATGCACTTGTTACTCAAAGCCGGATTAGAAAAGCTCGACATCAACTTTGTGGTGGCAGAAGCGTCACGTTTGCCACAGTTGAACGCCGTGTATATTCCTGCAGGTGTGGACGATGCCGCGGTGCGCAGCCAGTTGCTGCAAAACTATAATCTGGAAATCGGTGCCGGACTCGGCGCCTTGGCAGGCAAAGCCTGGCGCATCGGCTTGATGGGTTATGGCGCCCGTCGCGAAAATGTCGCGTTATGCTTGCGGGCGTTAGAGGAAGTTTTGAGATAGTGTATCTGTTCTGACATATGACAAAGGCCGCGCTTGAGCGGCCTTTGTCATTCTTTACCGAGCCATCGATCCGTCACGATATAACTCACCATGACTAACACGCCGGCAAGCACTGCCGATGCCAATACATCCTGTGACCAGTGCATCCCCAATAATAATCGGCTTAACCCTACCAGCCAGGCCCAGAGTAATAGCAACAGCGGTAGCCACCTATTATGAGGCAGCAAACAGAGGCTACAGCTCAAGCTTAATGTACAGGAAAATAGTGTGTGCCCAGAGGGAAATGCGTAACCCGTTTCTGCTTGCCAGTGACGCAGAATGTCTGGTGCCAACTGTAACGGTAGCACTGCGGGTTGTAACTGCTGCAGTATGGCTAAACGGCCTTGACGATCAAACGCATAGAATTGTGTTAAGTCCAGCAACCCCGCTTGTGCTAGGTATTCGACATAAGGGCGTGGCTCTGCAAAGAGGGCTTTCAGCAGATGGCTAAGCACAACATTAAGGGCGACGGCGATAAGCACACAAGATAGCAACTTACCGCGTTTGGTGGCAGGTAACAGACACCAAGCAAGTGTCAGTACCACCACAGTAGTGAGTAATCCCCAAGGGCGAGTACCGGTCATGGTGATCGCAAAGGCAAGCTGGGCCACCACGCCGTTAAGCTCAATCAAAGGGAAGAGCGATGCTGAACTTAACCAGATAATCAATGGTGGCAGCAGTAACGCTAACCAATAACCGAGAAACACTCTGGCGGAGGGAGACAGCATCTGCAGATTTCCTTAGCGGTTTAAGAATAACACCGCTGCAGCGGTCTTGTTTGGCGATTGATTCGCTTAAGCTTGGTCGCGCAATTTAGCTTCCAGTGCTTCCACCTGTGCCTGCAAGGCTTCCAGTTTTTCTCTGGTTTTCAGTAACACATGCTGCTGAACTTCAAACTCTTCGCGGGAAACCATATCCAGTTTCAGCAACTGTTGTTGCAGAATGTGCTTACTCCGTTCTTCAAATTCCCCAGCAAATTGTTTGACGCCAGCAGGTAGATTGTCACTCAACTGCCGCGCCAGATCTTCGATTTTTTTAGCATTGATCATGTTGGTTTCTCACTTAAAAAACGCTGATGAGCGAATTGTAACCCAGTCAGCGTTATTCCCCAAGGTAACGTCTATTCACCGTGTTATAAGCTTGCTGGTCTTGAAAGACAGGTTGATTGAAATTCATTTAATAACTGGACTCAGGACTGTAACGTTAGACGGCAGTCACACCTTGCTGTCGGCATCTGCTATTATTTGACGCATCTGCTGTTTTGTTGATTGGAGCAAAATGAAACTCAATCCTGCCCAAAATGACGCCGTTCGCTATATTTCCGGCCCTTGCCTGGTTTTGGCTGGTGCTGGCAGTGGTAAAACCCGCGTAATCGTCAATAAGATTGCTTATCTGGTGCAGGAATGTGGTTATCAACCACGACATATCGCCGCAGTGACGTTTACCAATAAGGCCGCGCGTGAAATGAAGGAGCGTATTGCTCATTCCATCGGTCGTAAAGAAACCCGCGGTTTATGGATTTCTACATTTCATACGTTAGGGCTGGAAATCATCAAGCGTGAGCATAAAGCGCTGGGACTGAAAGCGGGATTTTCACTGTTTGATGATCAGGATACGTTGGCACTATTGAAAGAACTAACAGAGCACGAACTACAGGAAGATAAGGATCTGCTGCGGTTACTGGCATCTGCTATTTCTAATTGGAAAGGCGGATTGGTGATCCCCGATCATGCCAGAAAAATGGCAAAAAATGAGCGTGAACAGTTGTTTGCGTTGTTATATCAACGCTACGCCCAACATATGAAAGCCTATAACGCACTGGATTTTGACGACCTTATTCTGCTGCCAACACTGTTACTACGACATAACGAAGATGTACGGCGTCGTTGGCAAAAGCGCATTCAATACCTGTTGGTGGATGAATATCAAGACACCAATACTAGCCAGTATGAGTTGGTGAAATTACTGGTGGGTGAGCGCGCCCGTTTTACCGTCGTTGGGGATGACGATCAGTCTATCTATTCTTGGCGGGGTGCCAAACCACAGAATTTGGTGCTACTGGGCAAGGATTTTCCAGAGCTGAAACTGATTAAACTAGAGCAGAATTATCGTTCCAGCCAGCGCATTCTGCATGCCGCCAACATCTTGATTGCCAACAACTCTCACGTATATGACAAAGCACTTTTCAGCGAATTACCCCACGGTGAACCGCTGCGGGTGCTGCTGGCGGCCAATGAAGAACAAGAAGCCGAGCGAGTGGTGGCGGAGATCATTCGTCATAAATTTATGAACCGCACTAACTATGGCGAATACGCGGTACTCTACCGAGGTAATCACCAGTCGAGGTTGTTGGAACGGGCGTTGATGACTAACCGTATCCCTTATCGGCTCAGTGGCGGTACATCATTTTTTGCCAGAGCCGAGATTAAAGACATCATGGCCTACCTGCGACTGGTGGTGAATCCCGATGATGACAATGCCTTGCTACGCATTATCAATCTGCCCAAGCGGGGAATTGGCCCGGCAACGCTGGAAAAACTTGGCAATTTCGCCAACAGCAAACATATCTCGCTGTTTACGGCTATTTTTGAGGCAGAGCTGCAGCATCATCTCGGACATGCGGCGATTGAGAGTCTGATCCAATTCGGCCGCTTTATTGTGGATACTGGCGAAATTGCGCAGCGGGGTGAGGGCGTTGATGCCATTAAGCAGTTGATCCATAGCATTCATTATGAAGACTATCTGTACGAAACCAGCCCCAGCGCCAAAGCGGCTGAGATGCGTATGAAAAATATCTCAGAACTATATCGCTGGGTGACCGAGATGCTTGCGGGGGATGAACTGGATGCGCCGATGACGCTGCCCGAAGTTGTCACGCGGCTGACCTTGCGCGATATGATGGAGCGTAACAATGAAGATGAAGAGGGCGACCAAGTGCAACTGATGACTCTCCATGCCTCTAAGGGGTTGGAATTTCCCTATGTGTTTATGGTGGGAATGGAAGAGGGCTTGTTACCGCATCAGACCAGCATTGATGAAGACAATATTGAAGAGGAGCGGCGGCTGGCGTACGTGGGGATTACCCGTGCGCAACGGGAACTATGGTTTGTGATGTGTCGTGAACGACGTCAGTTTGGCGAAACGATTCGTAGTGAACCCAGCCGGTTTCTCAAAGAATTACCGGAAGATGACGTGCAGTGGGAAAACCGTAAACCGCTACAAAGTGAAGAACAACGGATGCAGACCGGAAAAAGTAACATCGCCGGATTACGGGCAATGCTCAACAAGTGAGTCATCAGGCACAAATAGAGCTGCTCTGAGCGTGTGGCAATAGGGTTTCAGCCGCGCACTGTACCTTATAAATTCCTAATTGCTGTAACGTTTGCTGCTGTTCAGCCGAATTCACACCATCGGCAATCAGTTGTAGTTGTAGCGATTCGGCGCTGCGACGGATCGCCGCCAATAATCGTCGATGCCTTGCGCCTTGAATGCCATTGGCAAGCTCGGCTTCCAGCTTAAGACAGCTAATGGGTAAAAATGACAGCGTCAGTATAGAACTATAACCGCTGCCATAATCGGCAATGCCTAGGCTAACGCCAAGTTCTTTTAGCGTTTCAAAGCCAATTGCGTGGTTATCGTGATCCCGCGCTAGCGATATTTCGTTAAAGAAGATACACAATCTGTCCAAAGCAAAACGACAGCTACCTAAGCAATTCTGCAGGTTACGCAGCGCATGTTTATAGGTGAGATGCTGACTGGACAAACAGATGTGGACAAAGGCATCTTGCTCCAACGGCAAGGAGGCAAATTCGTCATTGAGCAGTTCAATTACGTAGCGATCAAGCTCAAGTTGTAGATTGGCTTGCTCTGCAAGTTGTGTTAACTGTCGATAATTCAGCACACCATGTTGCGGATGTTGCCAGTAGGGTTTGGCGTCAAGCGCCACTAGCTTATTGCTATTGAGGTCTTGTACCGGCACATATTGCAATTGCAGCTGATGGCTCTCGAACGCCTGACGGAGCTCATTTTCCAATGTCAGGTCATGCATCATTTGCTGATGGGATTTTTCATCAAAAACGACATAACAACCCTTGCCACGGGTTTTTGCCATATACATGGCGGTATCGGCATCCCGCAACAGTGTTTCGCTGCTGGTCTGTCTGGGATCCTCACAGAGTGAGATCCCAATACTGGCGCCTGAGTTGAAAAGTTGTCCTGATAGCTCGAATGGCCGCGACAATTCATAAAGTATCCGCTCGGCGACTTCTTTGGCATCTCCAGTGTTATATAAGTTGTCCAGCAGTATGACAAATTCATCGCCACCGAGTCGCGCCAGCAGATCTTGATCTCGAATACAGGTATTCAGTCGTTTAGCGGTTTCAATAAGGAAATGATCGCCTTCAAGATGACCTAGGGTATCGTTGATCATTTTGAAGCGGTCCAGATCGATAAACAGTAACGCAAATTTGTAGAAATGGCGGCTTTCAAAGGTTTCTGTTAGTCGTTCCATGAACATCTGGCGGTTGGGTAAACCTGTCAGACTGTCATGTTTGGCGTCGTGGATCAGTTTTTGCTCAATAGTGCGGCGTTGTGAAATCTCTTTTTGTAACTCGTGATTGGTTTGTGCTAACTCTGCAGTGCGTTCCTGCACCATATCTTCAAGCTCTTCGTTCGAGCGTTTGAGTGTTTCTGTGGCCAGTTTGCGCTCAATGGCGGTGGCAATATGTTGTGATACAAAGGTCAGTAGTTCCAAGTCCTTGAACTGATACTTCTGATCCATACTAAAACTGTAAATCGCCAGTGCCCCGACGACTTCCCCTTGGATCCTGAGTGGTACACCAATCCATTGCTGCATGGTCTGGGTATGGTTCAAGTCCGGTGCTTTGCTGTAAATCTCACCCTGCTTTATCAGATGACGAATATCCTTTTGCGCCAGCAACACCGGCTTACAGTTACGCAATAAATACTCCACCAGCCCATCTTTTAATGGCCGTGGCGCTGGCGGCATTGAACTGAGTTGCGACACATAGAACGGAAATTCCAATATGGTCGATGTGTGATCCAGTAACGCGATGTAGCAGTTATTTGCAGGTAATAGATGACTAATGATCTGATGCAGTTCCACATAAAAATCATGCATATCCAGATTTGAGGTCGCGAGATCAGCTATTTCAAATAGCGAGCGTTGCAGCCGTTCAGCACGGCGCCTCTCATAGACTTCCTGTTTCAGTTTATCGTAAGCTTGGCTCAGTTCCTGAGTCCGTTGTTGAATGGCTTGCTCCAGCTGTTCGTGGTGGCGCAGGCGTTCCAATACCCCGGCAATGTGATGACAGATAAATACCATCAACTCCACTTCGGTTTCACCGTAAGACACTTCAGATTTATAGCTCTGAACCACTAATGCACCAATAGCCAAGCCGTTGCGTATAATTGGCACGCCGAGCCATTGATGGCAGGGCGAACCGAGATTTTCGATTTCACCTTCTGCTGCTAGGCGCTCGGCAGTTGCTTCGTCGCACAGCAGTGGTTTCTGAGTACGCAATACATAACCTGTGAGGCCCCGTTTTAGCATGTCTGACAGATTACTATTCGGGTATAACTCGGTGGGATGAGCATCTTTTTCATCAAGGAAAAAGGGGAGCTCTAACTGATCCTGATTTTTTAGCGAAATATAGAAATTATCTGCCGGGATAAGTTTTTTGAGGTGCAGGTGGATCCCTTGATAGAAATCTTCCATGCTGCCAGCTTCATTGGCAATGTTGGAAATTTCCAACAGGGCATTTTGCGCTGATTCCGCCCGTTTAAATTTGGTCGCCAGACGTCTTAGCCTGGATACGCGTTTTTCAAGAGATGACACATCAGGAGTCATAAAACGTCGAGTGTCCTTCAACATGATTTTACCGGGAGGAAATGTAAACGTATTGTTTAATCTTATTGTTAACTGCCTATAAATAACACGAATTGACTATGTCGCCAAGTCAATTTTTTGGCATGCGTCAGAGGACGTGGGGATATAGTGATGGTTTATAAAGCTAAAAGTTGAACACTCAGAAGAAAAAAGCAAAACAATGGTGGACTCATTCCCTAATAACCCCTACTATATGCGGCGCTGACACGATGGGCGCCCATAGCTCAGCTGGATAGAGCGCACCCCTCCGGAGGGTGAGGCCGAGGGTTCAAATCCTTCTGGGCGCACCAGCTTAATGAGCACATCGGTATAGAGTAAAAACAGTGGTGGCTGTAGCTCAGTTGGTAGAGTCCCGGATTGTGATTCCGGTTGTCGTGGGTTCGAGCCCCATCAGCCACCCCATTTCCTTCCTGTGTTGAGTTTCCCGGATGAAATCAGGGTTTCAGCAGTTGTCTGAAGCAGATTTCCCCTTAGGGTAGGAATTGAAGTAGATATTTTCGGTGATTAGCGCAGTCCGGTAGCGCATCTGGTTTGGGACCAGAGGGTCAGAGGTTCGAATCCTCTATCACCGACCAATTTATATAAATCGCTTTTGTACTTTATGAATGAAAGCGGTGCTGTTTTACGGTGATTAGCGCAGTCCGGTAGCGCATCTGGTTTGGGACCAGAGGGTCAGAGGTTCGAATCCTCTATCACCGACCAATACAGAAAGCCCCTGCATCTGCAGGGGCTTTTCGTTTATAACATCTTCTATCCTAATCAATATTTTGTGGTGGTGCGATATACCCTTGATATCCTTGGATTTTGAGCATTTCGAACCGCTGCAGTTGTGTTTCTTGCTGGATCCCAGTTGCAATAACGTCAATATCCAAGCCTCTGGCAACATTGATCAGTGCTCGGCATAGTTCAGCGTTGTGCTGGTTATCTTCAAATTGCGCAAATGACTGATCGAGCTTGACATAACTGGGTCGCAGCGTCTGCAGGTAAGTCATTGAACCAAACTGCCGACCAAAATGGTCAATACCAAAAGTTGCACCATTATCCCTAATCACATTACACAGTGCTTCGCTGGCCTTGGCGTCACTGTAGATACTGGCTTCTTGGATTTCGAATGCCAAACGTCCATGATGTTCAGTTTCTCTAAGGTACTGGTTAAGCCACTCATGGAAGTTGTGGTCGCCGACACTTTGATGCGTCAGATTAACAGCAATGATTTGCGGGCTCTTTTCCAGTAACTTCTGCTCCATCACTTTTTCGATGAGACAACGATCAAGCAAACTTCCGAGCGATAACAGTTCCACATATGGCATGAACTGACCGGCATGGACTAATTGGTCGCCTACCTGTAACTGGCAGAACAATTCATGATGAATGATGCCATCGCGACCATAATTCTGTACCGGCTGCCAGCGGAACAGAAACTGTTTCTGACTAATGGCATGAGACAGTTTTTCGCGCCATTGCTCGCGGGTAAACAGTTGTTGCTCGCTGGACTCAAACCAGTGATAGACCTTACCCGTTTGCAGCGCTTTTTGCAGGGCGTTGTCTGCCTGGGTCAGTATGTCGGATGTTGTACACTGTCCCAGACGCTCTGCGATACCTATGGCATAATCCTCATTGGGCTTGCAATCCGCCTTGATCATCTCTTGGTTAATGGTACGTACCAGCGTTTGTAAGTATTTGCTCAGTTGTTCACGTTCAGCATGGGTAACCAAAAACGCAAATTCATAGGCGGCAATTCTGGCTATCACCGAATCAAAATCCGCCAGTGATTCCTGCAATTTCGAGGCTAATAATTTTATTGTGGCATCTCGTACTTGATAGCCATATTTGCTATGCACCTGCTCCAGCCAATCAAGCCTTACCAGCATAATGGCGCCACTGCCGGGCTCGCTGAGCCAACTATTGAGACGTGCGGTCATGTACTGTCGATTAGGTAGCTCCGACACCTGATCCACCAGATTCTTCTTACGCAGCGCCGTGACTTCTTCGTCAAGTGAACTGAAGATCTGTTTTAGCTGTGCCGACATGCTGTTGAACGCAGTGACAACATCGCGTAGTTCCTGTGTCTTGGGCAAGGGCATATCTGGCCCAAATTCACGTTTAGCGATGCTCTTGGCGTGTTCAGCAATAGCGTGCAGTGGTTTGAGGATCCATGTGAGCCCTAGTCGAGCCGAGAAAATGGCGACCAAAAACAGAATTGAGAACACTATGATGGTGTTACTCATGATGCGCCAAAGTTCATGGTAACCGAACCCAGGGTGAGCTGTGATTTTCAGTTTGGCTAGCTGGATCCAACCACTGGTAATTGTGGTTTCCTTCTCAATCGAGGGAAATAAGTTCAAATTGATAAACCACTGAGGTACGTCATCAATATGAATATCGTTATTCCAGCTTTGTTGTTTGCCATCGATCAGCCAGGTAAGTGTGACTTTGCGGTAATATCCGCCTTCAAAAATCACGTTTACCATGGTTTCTACCGTGGCCATATCACCCGCTTCCAGCGCGGGCACTAGCATCAACCCAAGTGAGTGGCTGACATTGTTCAGATCAGACTCCATTTGGGATGCAAGAAAATTTCGAGTTTCATTAAACTGTACGTATCCGAGGCTGGCTACTACCAAAAGGAACAGCCCAAACAGTAATGAATAAATCTGTCTAAACAAGGTCATTGCCGCGGTTACTCCATCACCAATTTAGGCTTACGCATATGGTCTGCCCCTAATCTATGTCTTAAATCGTTCCACTTTTCCAGACGTGTCGCCGAACCGGCCAATACCCCTCGTCCTTTTTCCTTATTGAGCCATAACTGTTTACCGTTAAAGCTGTAGACTGGAATTAGGTCTGTTCGCTGGGTGGCAGGTTTGATAATAGGGTCAAGGTTGTCAAGGATTAACGGAATTGCCCCTGGCGTTTCATAGTACGCCAGTACCATGTGGTATTGATTGACGCTGGTCGCTTTAACCATTGTGATGCGCATCTTGTCGTCCGGAATCCCTAGTTGTAGCAAAGTAAAATACTTAGCGATGGAAAAGTCTTCGCAGTCACCACCATTGGCACCGATAAACTCTAACGGAGTTGCCCAGTAATTACTGACACCCCACAGCTTTATATCCGACATTCCGCAGCTAATTTAGGAATAAACTACCTCATAGAGTCTACCGAGTAATTTGAGTAGTTGTGTTTGGTGCTCTTGAAGTCCAGTGATGAACCGATGGCCGTTAATCTCTAACGT
>NZ_JAFNJD010000179.1:0-255 GCF_017368415.1 Shewanella sp. 4t3-1-2LB | reverse complement strand
GAACAACTGCGCTGGGTGCAACAAGCGGCTTCTTACCGGGCAACATCAATTGCGCTTTGCCGACGATGCTCCAAACAGGCTCTTGGCGATACATTGCCATCGCAATGACAGCCCAAACAGCTTGTTCAAGAGGTAGTCGACGTTTGCGAATGGTCGCTACTCCAGATGTTTCAAGGCATTGCGAGATGAAATCTGGACACAAGATATCACTCAGTTGGCCTAGTTGTTCAGTGTTGGGCGCATAGCCATTAGCCA
>NZ_JAFNJD010000178.1:0-255 GCF_017368415.1 Shewanella sp. 4t3-1-2LB | reverse complement strand
TAATGCCGATGAAGAAAGGCACACAGTTTGAAGTTATCACGAAACTCGGTCGACAAGATAAGCTCATTCGGCTGACGACTACAGCACAATCTCGTAAACAATTTAAAGAGTTACCTGAATTTATCGAGGTCCGATTGCTAACAAAAATGGTGAAAGGCAAAGAGTGTAATATCCTCACCTCGATGACTGACCCGCTGCGCTTCCCTAGTGCTGAAATCGTGGATTTATATAGTCACCGCTGGGAAATTGAGCTGG
>NZ_JAFNJD010000177.1:0-255 GCF_017368415.1 Shewanella sp. 4t3-1-2LB | reverse complement strand
ACATCGTACAGAGGGTCGGAAAACAACGATAGACACCCGTTACTATGTGAGTTCGTTGTCCCCACGCCACAAACTGCTTGGGCACTACATCCGCCAGCACTGGCGGATTGAGAACAGTCAGCATTATATGCTAGATGTTGTATTTAAAGAAGATGAGTCACGGATAGCACTCGAAGGTGCTGTCGAAAACCTAGCACTGTTCCGACGTTTCGTGATGAACATACTGCGGCAGTGTGATTGCGGCTCACCGAGCCA
>NZ_JAFNJD010000176.1:0-255 GCF_017368415.1 Shewanella sp. 4t3-1-2LB | reverse complement strand
CCACAAGATTCTCTGGCAATTTTGCTTTGAGTTGGAATACATATCGTTCCTCTTTGCGACCATGAGCCTCTTGTCTGACTTCGGTGACAACTTGTTCTTTCTTAGCATCAAAAACAGCCTGAAACTGTGACTGAACAGCGTTCCAAAGTGTGGGCTGGTTCTTTTTGACTTGAACCACAACATGCGCCTTTTTCTCACTGATTTTTTCCAACGTTTCACGCTGACAATGCAAGGCATCTAGGGTAATTACTGCAC
>NZ_JAFNJD010000175.1:0-255 GCF_017368415.1 Shewanella sp. 4t3-1-2LB | reverse complement strand
CCGCTGCTCATTTACCCAATTCAACAGCGCTTCAAGCAGTGATTCCACAACCACCGTACGCAAGATACGAGCGATTGTATGCCGTCGAGGAATACCATGATTAAATGGGCGGAATTTTTGTAGCCAAAGAAGTTTACTATCACCAAAGGTTTCAATGTCTTGCCAGCCTTCAGCACCCGACATAATAGCGCTTAAGACAAGGAACATGACGTCCACAAGGTTATGTCTTTGGTTGATGTCAGAGCGGGTTTCTTC
>NZ_JAFNJD010000174.1:0-255 GCF_017368415.1 Shewanella sp. 4t3-1-2LB | reverse complement strand
TACAGGGTGATAGTCCCGTACACGACAACTAACCGATGATGAAAACGAGTAAGGCGACACACGTGGTATGTTGTCTGAAGATGGGGGGACCATCCTCCAAGGCTAAATACTCCTGACTGACCGATAGCGAACCAGTACCGTGAGGGAAAGGCGAAAAGAACCCCAGTGAGGGGAGTGAAATAGAACCTGAAACCGTATACGTACAAGCAGTGGGAGCGGTCCTTGAGACCGTGACTGCGTACCTTTTGTATAATG
>NZ_JAFNJD010000173.1:0-255 GCF_017368415.1 Shewanella sp. 4t3-1-2LB | reverse complement strand
GGTGAAAAACCTCCACGCCGAAAGACCAAGGGTTCCTGTCCAACGTTAATCGGGGCAGGGTGAGTCGACCCCTAAGGCGAGGCCGAAAGGCGTAGTCGATGGGAAACGGGTTAATATTCCCGTACTTTTGCTAACTGCGATGGAGAGACGGAGAAGGCTAGGCCAGCGCGGCGTCGGTCGTCCGCGTTTAAGGTTGTAGGTAGTGTGCTTAGGCAAATCCGGGCACATAATACTGAGGGCTGATGACGAGTCACT
>NZ_JAFNJD010000172.1:0-255 GCF_017368415.1 Shewanella sp. 4t3-1-2LB | reverse complement strand
TTGGCAGTCAGAGGCGATGAAGGACGTGTTAATCTGCGAAAAGCTGTGGTGAGGTGATAAAACCCGTTGAGCCACAGATATCCGAATGGGGCAACCCAGCTGCATAAGCAGCTATCTGCATGTGAATCCATAGCATGCAGAGGCGAACCGGGAGAACTGAAACATCTAAGTACCCCGAGGAAAAGAAATCAACCGAGATTCCCCTAGTAGCGGCGAGCGAACGGGGAGTAGCCCTTAAGTCATTGGGGTGTTAGT
>NZ_JAFNJD010000171.1:0-255 GCF_017368415.1 Shewanella sp. 4t3-1-2LB | reverse complement strand
GGTGAAAAACCTCCACGCCGAAAGACCAAGGGTTCCTGTCCAACGTTAATCGGGGCAGGGTGAGTCGACCCCTAAGGCGAGGCCGAAAGGCGTAGTCGATGGGAAACGGGTTAATATTCCCGTACTTCTGCTAACTGCGATGGAGAGACGGAGAAGGCTAGGCCAGCGCGGCGTCGGTCGTCCGCGTTTAAGGTTGTAGGTAGTGTGCTTAGGCAAATCCGGGCACATAATACTGAGGGCTGATGACGAGTCACT
>NZ_JAFNJD010000170.1:0-258 GCF_017368415.1 Shewanella sp. 4t3-1-2LB | reverse complement strand
TAACGGATGAGTTTCTGTTCGCACTCACTAATCCATGTGTCTTTTGGCATGCTGATATCACCGCAAAACTGGATGTGGCTTTCTGCCAAGAGGTTTTCCCAAGCCAAGTCCTCATAACTGAAAGACAGGACGGTCTGCCAACAAAACAATTTGCCAAGGTAAAGTGTATTGATGGCACTGAGGCCGTAAGTTTTAACTCAGTGAAAATTGGTGCGGCTATCCAATCCATTGATGATTGGTGGCACTCAGAAAGCGATA